>JBAXYX010000027.1:0-22779 GCA_041670625.1 Lentimicrobiaceae bacterium
AAAAGGCCGGCAAGGGAATAACCAACTATTGAACTGTTTAACCTGACGGATAGAACTTGAATAATTGGAGACCGGATTGAATCAATCATACCTTACAGAGACCAGACTACTCTAATGCAGGGCAGAATAGTCCGTCAGTTCTTTTATCTATGGTTATAAAGCATTATCTTTGTGAAACATGGATGATTTTATCAGAACATACCAACCAGGTGATGAGAATGCTTTAGCGACAGACCATAAGTCTCGTGACCACCACGTAAATGAGTTTGAAGAACTGATTGTGGGAGTGGAGGGAGAGACAGAGCATTTTATTGACTTTAAGGCTGGCGTTTATAAAGCTCCTTTTGTAAGTTTTATTACCCAGGGGAAAGTACATAAAGTGAAACCTTTACCGGTTGAGGGGAAATACTGTATCTGAACCATTCCGTTCATTAGTGGTTTAATACCTGAACCCTCCTTCCGATTTCCGTACACAGATCAGAGAAATGATAATCAACTGATTTCTTCCGAAAACCGTAACACTATTTCCGAATCCTATTACCAGTAACCCAAAGTGATGAAGTAAAGTTGCATTATCAAATAAACGAAATAATTATCATATAAACACTTAAAGAAAATGGAAACGAAACAAGCAATTAGTAGTTGGTCAGTTGATGCAACGCACAGTGAAATTACTTTTAAGGTAAAACACCTGATGATCACAAATGTAAAAGGAGAGTTCGGTAAATTTTCAGTGGATGTGAAAGCCGGCGAAGATTTCACTAATGCAATCATTCATGTGGTCATTGATGCTGCATCTATAAACACAAATAGCAAAGACCGCGATAACCATTTGCGGAGTGCAGATTTTTTTGATGTAACTGTTTATCAGGAAATTACTTTTAAAAGCGCATCCATGATTAAGGATCACAATGAAAATTACAAACTAACCGGTATGCTGACTATGAAAGGAATAAGCAGGGAAGTATCCCTTAATGCAGAATACGGTGGGGTTACTGTTGATCCTTGGGGAAATACCAAAGCAGGCTTTGCAGTCAATGGGAAAATTAACAGAAAAGACTGGAACCTGAATTGGAATACTGCTTTAGAAGCAGGAGGAGTGATGGTTGGTGAAGAAGTTAATATATATTGTGAGTTGGAGTTTGCTAAGCAGCTTGAATAAAATAATAGATGATGATATGAAGGAGACAGACACCATACTCAGGTCATTTAGTGATACAGATCATATACCTGTATTGTTTCTGGGGCATGGCAGTCCAATGAATGCAATAGAAGTGAATCAATTTGTGCAAGGGTTCAGAAAAGTGAGGGATGGTATTCCTAAACCTAATGCCATACTGGTGATCTCAGCACATTGGGAAACAGAGGGTACACGAATCACTGCTATGGAGAAGCCAGGAACAATTCATGATTTTCAGGGGCTTTCCAAGGGCGTTATTTGAAGTACAGTACCCGGTCTCTGGAAGCCCGGAACTTGCTGAAGCGATCAGGCGGCTTATTAATGGTTGCGTGGGACAGGAATTCAAAATGGTTATTCCCTCTCCTGATCATTACCTGCATTTGCTTTACGCATTGGCATTAAAGAAAGAAAATTAACCAATAGTCCTGTTCAACGATGAACTTATTGGAGGTTCCCTGTCAATGATATCCGTTAAAATAGGATAATTATTTTTCACTTTATACCTGCTTTCCGATAGTATATCGTGTATGATGCTAATTCAGCAAGTTTTTTTAAGCTTTTAAGTGAACTGTTTTTAAGTAATCAGACAATTTCCATAGTCTTGTAAAATCTATTCGAATCAGTATTACTTTTGCCGACTTAATTCATAAAATGAAACCAAATAATAATGCTAAACAGAAGTTAAGTTTAGCAGGTTTACTAATTACTTTGGGCATAGTATATGGTGATCTGGGCACATCTCCACTGTATGTTATGAAAGCAATAGTAGGAGGAATTCATGGTGGTGTCACTGAAGGATTCATTTTAGGAGCTGTATCATGTGTTTTTTGGACTCTTACACTTCAAACAACAGTTAAATACGTCCTGATAACACTCAGGGCGGATAACAAGGGGGAAGGGGGCATCTTTTCGTTATACGCCTTGGTGAGAAAGAAAGCCAGATGGACCTTTATATTTGCCATTATAGGTGGAAGTACTTTGCTGGCCGATGGAGTAATCACCCCTGCAATTACGGTTACATCAGCAGTTGAAGGATTGCATTTCATTAATCATGACTTAACAGTTCTTCCATTCGTACTGATCATTATTACCATATTATTTAGTATTCAGAAATTCGGCACGAGTTTTCTGGGGAAGGTATTTGGGCCAACCATGCTCATTTGGTTCACTATGCTTGCCGTAATTGGAACCTGGCAGGTGACTTCATATCCTGAAATCCTTAAAGCAGTCAATCCGTTATACGCATTCAGGTTATTGTTTGAATATCCGGGCGGTTTTCTGATTCTTGGCGCTGTTTTTCTTGCAACTACTGGTGCTGAGGCTCTATATTCCGATCTTGGTCATTGTGGTTTGAAGAACATCAGGATAACATGGGTTTTCGTAAAATCAAGCCTGGTGCTTAATTATATGGGTCAGGGTGCATGGATACTTGCTCATCCTGATCTGATACATTCTACTTTAAATCCGTTTTATGCCTGTATGCCATCCTGGTTTCTTATAAGTGGTATAATAATAGCAACGGCTGCTTCTATTATCGCAAGCCAGGCTTTAATAAGTGGCTCATATACCATTATCAGTGAGGCCATTTTACTAAACTTTTGGCCCAAGCTTAAGATATCGTATCCGTCAGTTGTCAAAGGCCAGATGTACATTTCAAGCATCAATTGGATGTTGTATTTCTTATGTGTTTTTGTGATTTTGTTTTTTCAGAAGTCTTCCAACATGGAAGCAGCCTATGGTTTGTCAATTACCATCACCATGATAATGACCACCATGTTGTTGGCAAAATACCTTGATATTAAGCATGTATCAAAGTTCTTGGTTCTAATTCTGCTAACAGTTTATCTGACCATAGAAGGCTCATTTCTATTATCAAATCTTCAGAAATTCATGCATGGTGGTTGGGTTACTATTTTGATTGCAGGAATTTTGTCGTTTGCTATGTATGTTTGGTATAAAGGTCGAGAGATCAAAAAGACCTTTATGCAATATGTTAAGATCCGTGATTATGCTCAGATTATTACGGATTTAAAAATGGATAAGTTGGTGCCTTTATTCGCTAATAACCTGGTTTATATTACCAGAGCCGACCGCAGTACTGATATTGAAAACAAGATCATGTACTCCATTATAAACAAAGGTCCTAAAAGGGCCAATATGTATTGGTTTATTCATGTAGATGTACTTGACGAACCATGGACAATGGAATATTCCGTTGAGCCACTCATTAAGGGAGTAATAACCAGGGTAGAATTTCGAATAGGGTTCAAAATACAACCAAGGATTAACCTCTTCTTTAAACAGGTACTTGATGAAATGAAACTAAATAATGAATTCAGAGTGACCAGCATATACCCTTCATTAGAGAAACATGATATTCCGGGAGACTTTCGGTATGTAATAATCGACAGGATTCAAAACTATGATTTCAATTTTGAGCCGTTTGACCAGTTTATAATTGATATTTATACAATTGTGAAGAGAATAGGAATACCTGATGTTAAAGCATACGGTTTGGATACCAGTTCTGTTACTGTGGAGTATGTACCATTGCAAATGGCAACAGCAAAACCGGTTCTTAAAAGGATAAATCCTTTAAAAAAGCCTACCAGGACTTTGAATTAAATAATATTCTTCAAGAGATAGTTCTAATCGGGGAGGGGAATAAATAAATTTTATGATGTTTAAGATACTTATTAAAAAGTGATTAATTTTGCAGCCCTAAAAGTAGCATTCAACATGTACCGATCTATAAATTGTACATCAGCGTTTTATAAGAGTTTAAAGGATGTTTCATCTGTGCTGCTTTATGTGCCTTTTGTATTGATTTTAATGATTATTTTTACAACAATCGACAGTACACCCAGTAAGTTTAACTACCAACACAATACTAAATGCGAGGTTCTTTCAGAGGATAATCACCAAACTGGTTATAATATCTATCCATTGCTTCGGGGCGAAGGGAATACTTCCGAAGGTTACCGTATTGATAGTAAATTAATAGAATATAATGTCAGGACTCCTGATTCATTGACATTTAAAACAATAGCAATTCGAGATTATTTCACATTACAGACAACCCATTTCGGGTATTTCTGTATTGTACATTCAAATTGTATCAATGCTGATTTTGACTCCCCCGTCTTTTTTCATCAGCTTCTTATATAGATAACCCCTATTTCCCAATCTTTTATTCGATCAATCTATTGATAGAGTTATCGCTATCTGTATCCCTGATTTATTTCCCCAAATGGTTTTAAATAGTTGCGGGATATAATTATTGGTTCCTGACAAAAATGCAGGATGGTTATATTGAAGTTCCTGAATCAGTTGTAAGGTTCAACAGATGAATTCAATGTGATAGCTGTGTAATCAGATCAATGAAATCCATAAAATATCAAAAAATTATTCAGATAGTAAAAAACATTAAGACGAATTACAATAATTGATTAGAAACAGAATGAAACTAAAAAGTCAAAAATACAAACATCAAACTACAAACAATACAATTCTATGAAAGCTGAAACTAAAAAACACAAAGGAATAAATGTCAACTTTTCTGCTATGGTAATTCCTTTAGCACTTGTTGTTGCAATTCTTATTTTTAAGTATATCATGGGTAATCCTGTCAATTTTCAGGGCAATAACTCGGCCAATGCTGCTTTGCCGGGTAATTATTTTGGAATCGTCTATAAAGGTGGTTTTATAGTCCCTTTAATTATGACTTTACTTCTTACTGTTATCACCTTTGTTTTTGAACGTTTTTTTGCCATTCGCAAAGCAACGGGTAAAGGGGCAATACCGGTATTTGTAGGTAATGTTAAAGCACAACTTGAAGAAAATAAAATTAGTGAAGCTATGAATGAATGTGATAAACAAAAAGGATCAGTAGCTAATGTGGTTAAGTCTGTGTTGATCAAATATGAAATGCTTGAAGGTCAGGATAAAATGACAAGTGAACAAAAAGTGGCATCCCTAAATAAGGAAATTGAAGATTCAACATCTCTTGAATTACCTGCATTGGAGCAGAACCTGACAATTTTGGCTGTTATCACCTCACTGGGTACCCTGATGGGATTGCTTGGTACAGTGTTGGGGATGATCAGAGCTTTTTCAGCTTTGGCTAATGCTGGTGCTCCTGACTCTGTTGCTCTTGCTGCAGGTATTTCAGAGGCTCTTGTTAATACGGCTTTTGGTATAGGTACTGCTGCCGTTGCTATGATTTTTTACAATTACTTTACTACAAGGATCGATAAGATTACTTATAGTATAGATGAAGCTGGTATTAGTATAGTGAACCTGTTTCAGGCACGTCATGCTTAAACATTTAACCTGAACTCAATAAACTATTTAACGATGCCAAAAGCAAAGATACCTCGTAAAAGTACTTGGGTTGACATGACGGCAATGTGCGATGTTGCATTCCTGTTGCTAAACTTTTTCATGCTCACCTCAAATTTTGTTAAGAAAGAACCCGTTTTGGTATCAACTCCATCTTCTGTTTCTGAAATCAAGATTCCTGAAACCAATGTAATGACCATGCTTATCGATAAGGAAGGCAAGGTTTATTTTGGAATAGACGGTCAGGAAAAAAGAAAAGAATTACTAAAGATGATGGGTGATACTTATAAAATAAGTTTTACACCTGAGGAGTTAAAGGCTTATAGTGTTATAGACCTTGTTGGAAATCCTATTGAATCATTGAGCTCCTATTTGCATCTTAATGCGGAGGTTCGTGATTTACCTCAGAATAATCCGGGTATTCCTAGTGATTCAATCAATAACCAGTTGACGGAATGGGTAAAAGCTGCCCGTATGGTTAATCCTGATATTCGTATTGCGATTAAAGCTGATGCAGCAACACCTTATCCTGTTGTGAAGAAAGTGATGAAAACATTACAGCACCTGGATGAGAACCGCTATAATCTGATTACACAACTTGAGGGTGAACCTTCAAATTAACTTTAAAATCGAATAAAATGGCTGAAATAGCTCAAGATAACTCAAAGAAAAAAGGTAAAGGTAAAAAACCTTCTCCGCGTGTAGACCTAACCCCTATGGTAGACCTTGGTTTCCTTTTAATTACTTTTTTCATGCTCGCCACTTCTATGATAAAACCACAGACCATGGAAATTACCATGCCTTCCGATAAAGAAGTAGTTGAAAAGGAACAGACCGTAGCCAAGGCTTCACAGGCAGTTACCCTGATACTGGGAGACAAGGACGTAGTTTATTATTATTTTGGTAAACCGGATAATGCCCAAGTAGTTAAAACAGACTATTCTGCTAAGGGACTCAGGAATATCCTTTTACAAAAAAACTTCTCAGTTGTACAACAAGTCCAAGATCTTGACATGGAAAAAGAGAAAACCAAGATGAAGGATGATGATTATAAAATGCAACTCTCCAAAATAAAGGCAGGAAAAGATGCACCGGTAGTAAGGATTATGGCTACTGATCAGGCTTCATATAAGAATCTGGTTGACGCTCTTGACGAGATGAATATCTGTTACATTAGCAGATATGCTATTGTAGATATGGATGCTGTTGACCTGGCATTGATAGCAGGTCAACAGTAATGAATAACCTTTAGTTAAATTAAAAACCGATGTTAAAAACAAATATATTTTCAAATGAGTGGTGTAATGTAGTCTTTGATCATCGATTGAAGGATTACGGAGCATACCAACTCCGTATGAATTCATCACATAGGCATCGCAAAGCACTCATCATAACTGTTTTATTGTTTTTGGCCATTTTTACGGTACCTAAAATGATCAAGAGTATAATACCGAAGGAAAAAGTGGCTAATGTGGAAGTAACGGCTCTTGCTAACATAGACCTTGAGAAGAATAAAGTAAATGAACCTAAGGTTGAAGTGCAAGCGGAAGCTCCTCCTGAGAAGATCAGGAGTACCATCAAATTTACTCCTCCGATTATCAAGGATGATAGTGAAGTTAAGGATGAAGACATGATGAAAACTCAGGATGAAGTAAATGATTCAAAGTTGAGTGTTTCAGTAGCTGACGTGAAAGGCAACAGTAATGATGCTGATGCTGTAGATCTGGCGGACCTCCAGACAAAGGTAGAGGAAGTTGTAGAGGAAGAACAACAACCTTTTACCGTAGTAGAGCAAATGCCTGAATTCCCGGGAGGTGATGCTGCCAGGGTAAAATACCTTAGTGAGAACATTCATTTCCCTCAAATTGCAAAGGAAAGCGGAATTACAGGGACCGTTTATATCACTTTTGTTGTTGGAAGAGATGGCCGTTTATCAGGATTCAAAGTCCTTCGTGGAATTGGAGGCGGATGTGATGAGGAAGCTATAAGGGTCCTGAAAAAGATGCCTGCTTGGATTCCCGGAAAACAAGGTGGTAAATCAGTCCCTGTACAGTTTAATCTTCCTATCCGGTTCACATTACAATAATAGTAACATGCGACTAGTCAAAATCATTTTCCTTTGGTTTATGCCATCTTTCTATATGATAGTCGGAGCCGTCCTCTATTTCCGCGGACTTGATATTTTGAATGATTTTCAGAATCACATAATGGGCTTGTTATTGGCAGTGTATTCAATATTCAGATTTTACAGGGCCTACAAAACCTATAAAACATATTATTCAGATTCAAATGAGGAATAGCAGAAGGGTCGTCAAAGGGATTATTAACCATAAGTATGTTCGCTTCAATGGAATAACTATGTTGTTTTTATTGATGTTTATCATGCTATCATGCAGGAATAGCCAAAATGATAATCCCCTTGACACCCCCACTACCGGAAAAATCAGTATGGCAGTTGATGAAACGTTTATGCCCATTGTGCAGGCGCAGCTTGATGTATTTCATTCTGTATACCGGTATGCTCATATTGAACCCATAGCTTTGCCGGAAAGTGAAGCTTTTAAACTACTTTATGATGATAGTGTGAAATTAATCCTTGCATCCAGGAAGTTGTCGGATAAAGAAGTTGAATACTTTAACCAAAAGAAGATATTTCCGAAGCAGGTGAAGATTGCTATTGATGCTATTGCAATGATTGTGAACAGGCAAAACCCCGATTCAGTATATACTGTTGATGAATTAGCAGCTATACTAAAGGGCGAAATTACTAATTGGAGCCAATTGAATAATAATAACCATTCAGGGAATATAGAACTAATGTTCGATAATCCTAAATCAGGGTTGGTTAGATATATGATTGATTCAGTTGCCCATACAAATGCCCTTAGCAAAAGCCTGATTTCAGGTTCCGTTAATACAGATGTTATTAATTATGTTTCCAAACATATCAATGCTGCAGGATTCATTGGAGTTAGTTGGATAAGCGATAAGGATGACAGCACCCATCTCTCTTTTCAGAATAATATTCGTGTAGCCAGGCTGGGTAAGGTACAAAAAACTGATGCCTACAAACCTTACCAAGCCTATATTGCAACTGAACAATACCCGCTTACACGTGATATTTATCTTATTTCAACTGATCCTCATCTTGGGTTGGCTGAAGGGTTTATTTCATTTGCAGCAAGCGACAAGGGCCAAAGAATAATACTTAAAGCAGGAATACTTCCTGCTACCGCGACGATTCGTTTAGTACAAGTACACGATGAATAAATGGTCAATACTATTAAGAACAATCAGTACTATGAAAAAATGCTCAAACTTACTTTGTAATACCAAACTTATCTTGTTGGCAGTGCTTGCATGTATTGTGGTAAACGTACAAGCCAACTAGGATAATGATCCTGTACGATATTATATGCAGACCAATCAATTTGCCAAAGCTAAGACATTGTTATTAAAAGAGTTGGATAACAAAACCCTTACTCCTGACAGGATTTATCTATTAGGCAAAATTTATCTTGATGAGCAACAACAGGATAGCGCTGCTATAATATTCAATGCAATGAATATTAACATTGAAGAACAACGATTGCTTAAATTGGCGGGCATCTCACGTATAGATTTAAAATCAGTAAGTAAAGCTGAGATCAATCTGAGATTATCACGTGAACTGAAGGCAATCAATTCATCAAAATCAGCATTAGTGAAATTGGAAGCAGCATATGTGTTTGCACAGGTTAACGAATCAGAAAAGGCATCGGATTTGATAGAACAAGCCTGTAACTTAAAACCTGTAACGGCTGAAACGTTTGTGTCGGCAGGTGATGTTTATGCACACCTCAGCATAGTTTTGAAAGATAATTCTTTATATGGTAAAGCTTGTGGCCGGTATGAACAGGCTTTGCTTCTAAATAAAAATTACTTACCTGCAACTACTGCATTGGCAAAGGCCTACATGAATTCAAGAAACTATTTTGAAGCAAAACAAAAGCTTACCGATGCCCTTGCCATTGACTCTACATGGTTACCGGCATTACAGCTCATGGGAGAGCTTCAATATACCCTGGGTAATTATAGGCTGGCCAGCAAGTATTATGGTGATTATATACAAAGAATCAATCCCGGGAAAGCACAATTACAGAAGTATGCTTATATTCTATACTTTAACCAGGAATATAGTAAGGCTAAAAAATTAATCCAGGCACTTTTAAAAGAAGATTCGGAAAATTGTGTTTTACTTCGTCTGCTTGCTTATACTTCGTGTGAGCTTAAAGAACCCGATGAAGGATTACAGGCAATGGAAAAATTCATGAAAATAAAGCAATCAGGTGATTCACTCAGCCTGATATCATCTGATTTTGAATATTATGGAAGTCTCCTGAGTATGAAATCACTGGATTCAATAGCTGTAATCCAATTTAATATAGCTCTTCAATATGATTCTACAAGGCTGTCAGTATATGAAAGCCTCGCAAAGTTGTATGAAAAGCAAAAAGACTACCAAGGGGCCATTAGAGCTTATACAGTCCTAACTTTGAAAAATCCAGAGTGCAATTCTACGGTCTGGTTTTCAAGGGGCCGAAACTGTTTATTACTTGCTGAAACGCAGGTGTTAGCTGCTGATCAGGTAAACAGAAACCATGTTCTAGATGCAGCAGTAAGCTCATTTTCAAAAGTATCAGAGATTTCGCCAAACTCTCATTTAGGGTTTTTGTGGAAAGGAAGAGCTTTAGCCGCCCTTGATCCTGAAACCACAATAGGACTAGCTGAAGAAAGCTATCGATCGGCAATCTCTATTTTAGAAGCGAAAGGAGCTCCTGAAAAGTACAAGTCTGAACTAATTGAAGCATACAGCTATATGGGTTACTTATACTATTTAAAATTTGAACAGGCAATCAAAGGGAACCACGATGCTGCATCGTCTATAAGATTAGAGTCATTAGAATTCTGGAATAAAATTCTGGCTATTGACAAAAGCAATCAGGCTGCAGTACAGGCAGTTAAAGCTTTGAAATAAAATAATTCACTAAATATCAAACCTACTATGAATATGATTGAAGGCATGTTGATTATTGTTGGTCTGGCATTCGTAATTTCCATGCTGGTAGCTGCCATTATTTGGTTGCTCAGCCTGTTTATTGCCAACGACAATAATCAAAACGAAGAGCAAGAGCATTCTTCTTTATATGATCGAATTAAATCGGAATTGAAACAATTTGAGAGCTTTCAAAAGCTATACCGAACCTATTGGGACGGTAAGAATGCTCCTACTAATGAACTAATTGCTTTTTTCCATGAACAATAGCACATTCGCACAACTTTTTCAGGGTATTTATACGCTTTTAACGTCCGATCCTCTAATAGCTTTTACGAGAATTGGACTCATTCTCTTAGGAATGTTGCTAATTTATCTTGGGCGGAAAGGAGTTCTTGAAGCACTACTTATGATACCAATGGGTTTGGGCATGGCAACTATTAATGCAGCCACTATGATCATGCCCGATGGACAGCAGGGGAATCTTTTTGTAGATGCTATGCTGACTGATACGGATCAATTACTTGGAATGCTCCAGATTGATTTCCTTCAACCTATTTACACATTTACTTTCAGCAATGGCTTAATTGCTTGTTTGGTTTTTATGGGCATTGGGTGTTTGCTTGATATCGGGTATATACTCAGATCACCCTTTGTAAGTATGTTCCTTGCTTTTTGTGCAGAAGCAGGTACTTTCCTTACGGTTCCCATTGCATTGCTATTCGGACTTACCCTTAAGGAAGCCGCATCAATTGCCATGGTAGGCGGAGCTGATGGTCCGATGGTATTATTCACTTCTTTATCTCTTGCTAAAGATCTGTTCGTTCCTATAACTGTAGTTGCATACTTATACCTGGGTCTTACTTATGGGGGTTATCCATACCTGATAAAACTGATGGTGCCTAAACGGTTGAGAGGTAAAGCGATTATAAGGGATGCAAAGACTACAACAAAGGTTATAAAATCATCAACAAAATTGTGGTTTGCAGTTATTTTATGTGTCATTTTATGCTTGCTTTTCCCGGTGGCAGCTCCATTATTCTTTTCCTTATTTATGGGTATTGTGATAAGGGAATCGGGCCTGACTAAGATCAGAGAATTCATTGAAGGTCCTTTGCTGTATGGCTCTACCTTCTTTCTCGGGTTATTACTTGGAATTCTTTGTGAAGCCCATTTATTACTCAATCCCAAAGTACTGAAATTACTCGTTCTGGGTATTATTTCATTGTTCTTATCCGGTGTAGGAGGAATTGTTGGTGGTTATATCATGTATTTTATCAAGAGAGGTAATTTTAATCCCGCAATTGGAATTGCAGGGGTAAGCTGTGTTCCCTCTACCGCAAAAGTTGTACAAAAAGAAGTTGCTAAGGTAAATCCAAATGCTATGGTATTACCTGAAGCTCTGGGTGCAAATATTTCAGGTGTAATCACTACTGCCATCATTACAGGGTTATACATTACGCTGATCCCTCTTCTTAGTTAGTGCTCTTTACTAAATATTTTTCTTAGTGGTGTTGAATTGTGTGTTTCAGAAGAAGCCGACTACATAGTCGGCTTCTTCAAAGTTATTACCATACTTCCTGTTAATTAATTCCAACTTAAGGTTTTGCAGAAGCTTTGGCCTTCTGTACTTCCTGTTGAAGGACCTTCAGCTCAGTTTCCAGTTTTTCCTTTTGATCATTGAAGGTATCCGTGACCTTTTTAATACTTATAGTCAACTCTTCACGCAGACCTTCATTAGTCTTTTGGAAGTTATGGGTTAGATCAGATCTTAAATTGTCGTTCGACTGGTTAAGGTCATTGGTTAACATCTGTTTCAAATCATCATTATTCTTATTCATTGAACCGGTAAGTTCTTGTTTCAATTGATCGGCAACTGACTTGATGTTTTCAGAAATAGCATTTTTAACTTTTGCAAGTTTGCCTTTCAACTGACCGAATAACAGGTATGATAAACCTGCGATTATAATAAAGGCAATAATCCAATACAAAGTAGAATGGCTGATTGATTTTCCAAGGTTGTCCATCCTTTGGGATGACGTAAGCTCCGTTTGCTGAATACGGGTACCAAAATCATTAGTTACTTTCTGAAGATCAGCCTTTGCCTGAGTCAGGTCAGCCTGCAATTGTTTAATATTTTCACCTGATACATTCACTTGTTTGGTAAGGTCATTGATGTTTTTTTGATTATTCCTTAATTGAATAGTCAATTTAGTGTTGGCATTTTCAAGCTGAACAACTCTATTCTGGAGTTGTACCATCTCATTATTCTGGGCAGGTAATGAAAAACCAAAAGCTGCAAGCAATAATACAATAAAGAGAGACTTTTTCATGACGAGATTGTTTTGATGTTTATAATAGGGTTTATTTATAGGTTGGTTCATAAGAGTTACACTTTAAAATCACCTTCAAACTATTCAACCATCAATCATTAGCGCACTTTAAAAGCGCTTTTCATTGGTAATAGTAAGCCCTGTAAGAAAAAAACAACAATCTCGATACTAGTTGGACTTTGTACTTATGAGAGCGTTAAAGATAAAAACAATTATTACATAAAGCAAGGTATTAATTAATGATTTTTTAACTCACCGTTAATACAGAGTTAACATCAGCAAGGTAGTTTTGCACACAGAAATTAACACAGACGTATGAAAAAGACCCTGGTAAAATTAAGTAACTACTTCCTTATGACAGGAATGGTTATGCTGATGGCTTCATGTGGTGATTCACAAAAAGGCCAACAAAAAACAGGTTCACTATCAATAGATGGTTCGAGCACTGTTTATCCTATATCTGAAGCAGTTGCTGAAGAATACATTAATATTAATCCGAAGGCCAGGGTTACCGTAGGTGAATCAGGTACAGGCGGAGGATTTAAGAAATTTGGCAGGGGCGAAACAGATATTAACGATGCTTCACGACCTATTAAGGACAGTGAAAAAGAAATTTGTGAAAGCAACAACATTCACTTTATTGAATTACTGGTTGCATACGACGGCATGGCAGTAGTTGTAAATCCCAAAAACAACTGGGTGAGTGATATTACCGTTAAAGAGTTGAAGAAAATATGGGAACCCGCTGCCCAGGGTGTCATTAAAAAATGGAACCAGATACGTCCGGAATGGCCTGACAAAGAAATCCACCTTTATGGAGCTGGAACAGCATCAGGGACTTTTGATTATTTCACTGAAGCTATTATGGGTGAATCAAAAAGCTGCCGGGGCGATTATACGGCCAGTGAAGATGACAATGTACTGGTTCAGGGTGTTGCTTCTGATGAAGGTGCTTTAGGTTTCTTTGGACTTGCCTATTATCAAAACAACCGTGATAAGCTGAAATTACTGGCTATTGATGATGAAAACCCTGAAAATGGAAAAGGACCCATATTACCAAAGTTGGAAACAGTCAAAGATAAAACCTACGCACCTCTTTCAAGACCCCTGTTTATATATGTAAACAGCAAAGCTGCTGAAAAAGAAATCGTTCAGGACTTTGTTGCCTTTTACCTTGACAATGTGAATATGCTATCAACTGAAGTAGGATATATCCCCTTAAATGAGGACGAAATAACCGCAGGTAAAACAAAATGGGCTGAGTTTGTTGCAAAACATACAACAGGTAAATAACCGGCAGACTAATTAACAATCAGCTATACGAACGGTAAATAATTAACTAAGTTGTTTGAGTCATTGAACAAGTGAAATGTTAAGTAAGAATTTAAGATAATCTACGGTGATATTAAGACACAAGGAAAAGATAATTGAGAAACTATTAATGCTCAGTGGTTTGTTAACCATATTCACCACTGCCGGTATCTTAATCATCCTGGTATATGAAAGTGTGAGGTTCTTTGGTGAAGTATCTGTTTGGAAATTCCTTACAGGCACTGAATGGACCCCACTCTTTTCAAAAAAGGAGTTTGGAATACTACCTTTGCTTACGGCAACATTTATGACCTCATTGATTGCTTTGCTGGTAGCCCTTCCTATCGGACTGAGTATAGCCATCTATCTGAATGAGTATGCCAATAAGTCATTTCGCAGAACCGTGAAGCCCTTGCTTGAAGTACTGGCATCGGTTCCTACAGTGGTGTATGGTTTTTTCGCACTCACCATCATAACTCCTTTTCTGCAACAGTTCATTCCCGGTTTGGCAGGTTTTAACTCTCTATCGCCAGGTATCGTAATGGGTATCATGATTATACCCATGATTTCATCTTTAAGCGAAGATGCATTATTTGCCGTACCCAAATCTCTGCGTGATGCTTCATACGGAATGGGGGCTACCCGCTTTCAAACAGTATTCAGGGTGTTAATTCCATCAGCTTCCTCAGGAATCATAGTCTCTATCATCGTGGCTATATCAAGGGCAATTGGTGAAACCATGATTGTAGCCATAGCGGCTGGTCAGCAACCAAACTTTACGATGAACCCATTGGTGCCGGTTGAAACCATTACCACTTATATTGTTCAGGTGAGCCTGGGTGATGTGCCCAGAGATTCTCTTGAATACAGAACCATATTTGCCGCAGGGATGGTACTATTTGTAATGACATTTATTATGAACAACATCAGTATATGGTTGAAGCGGAAATTTCACAGGCAATATGAATAATACAACTAAAAACAGGTTGAACGATAAATTATTTCAATACCTTGGAATAATCAGCACCTTCATCGGGCTCATACTACTTGCCGTTTTTATATTCAATATCCTTCAAACAGGGTTACAACGGCTTGACTGGAACTTTCTGATATCTCTGCCTTCACGGTTTCCTGAAAAGGCAGGAATCTTTACCGCGTTGATGGGAACCTTTTGGATGCTCATTCTTACCATCATTATTTCAGTTACCCTGGGGGTATCAGCCGGCATTTATTTGGAAGAATATACCAAAAAAGGTTTTTTTTCACGAATACTTGAAATTAACATCTCCAACCTTGTAGGGGTACCTTCAGTAATATATGGCATATTAGGGTTGTCACTGTTCAACCGGACCCTCGGACTGGGAGGAAGCCTGTTAGCAGGAAGCATGACCCTCTCGTTGTTGATTATCCCTGTTATTATTGTAACCACCAGGGAATCATTGAAGGCAGTCCCCAAAACTATTAAGGAGGCGGCTTATGCGCTGGGGGCAACCCGTTGGCAGACTATATGGAAGCAATTACTGCCGGCATCCTCAGGTAGCATTATAACAGGGGTCATTCTGGCACTTGCAAGGGCAATTGGCGAAGCAGCCCCATTGATTGTGGTCGGAGCGTTGGTTTATGTCCCCTTTGCACCTTCATCCCCTATGGATGATTACACCTTATTACCTATTCAGATATTTAACTGGACTTCACGCCCCCAGGTTGAATTTCAGGCTAATGCTTCAGCGGGGATCATTGTATTGTTGTTTATCACCTTCTTTATGAACGGGGTGTGTATTTACCTCAGAAATAAATGGCAGAAGAAAGTAAAATGGTAAACGATGGTAAACGAAAATCCAAAGGATCAAAGCAAGTGATTGGGTAAAGCGATTGAATACTATTCTATAATAATAACAAGTTTAATGAATCAACTGATAGCAAATAACGTAAATGTATGGTATGGCGATAACCATGCCTTGCAGGACGTATCCATGGTCATTGAGCCCTATCAGGTCACTGCTCTGATAGGACCTTCGGGATGCGGTAAGTCGACCTTTCTCCGGCTTTTCAACAGGATGAACGATTATATTGATAACTTCAGAATGGACGGGGAAATATCAATTGACGATACCAATATTTATAACGGGAGTATCAATACAGAAGAACTTCGCAAGAAAGTGGGCATGGTATTTCAAAAGCCTAATCCCTTTCCTTCCAGTATTTATGAAAATGTTGCTTTCGGGTTAAGAATACAGGGTATTCATAAGAAGTCAGAGTTAGACGAAAAAGTAGAAACCTCTCTGAAAAAGGCAGTCTTATGGGACGAGGTAAAGGACAGTCTGAAAAAATCAGCCTTTTCATTATCAGGCGGGCAACAGCAAAGGTTATGCATAGCACGCACTTTAGCTGTTGAGCCTCAGGTTCTGCTAATGGATGAACCTGCTTCAGCTTTAGATCCTGTTTCAACTAGTAAATTGGAAAATCTTATCTTTGAACTAAAAAAGAGTTATACCATAGTCATCGTTACCCATAATATGCAACAGGCTGGAAGAATAAGTGACCGAACCGCATTCTTTTATATGGGGAAGCTGATAGAATATGATACAACCAAAAAAATGTTCCTCAAACCGACAAATATCCAGACCCAAAATTACATAACCGGACGATTTGGTTAATACCTTTGTCCGGGGATAACATGGGAACACATCAACAATAATTCACCAATGGAAATAACTATACTAACCTGTTCATTATGATCCCACATATAGAAATTGAAATTTCATCCCTAAGGTCTAATCTGATCGAGTTAAGCAACCTCGTGCTGGTACAACTTAAAAAGTCAGAGGAGGCCGTCAACCATCATGATATTGACCTTGCCAATGAAGTAATACGTTATGAAAAGCGTGTAAATGGCTTAGAAGTCAACATTGAAAAAGCGTGTGAAAACATTCTTGCTCTGTATAATCCTGTTGCAAGTGATTTGAGGTTTGTTCTATCCACTCTGAAAATTAATCTAAACCTTGAACGTATGGGCGATTATGCCCGCAGCATAGTCAAAATAGTTAAACTTAAAGAAACACCTTTCAATGAAACATTACTAAAAAAGTTTAACATTAACCTGATGTTTGCCACCTGCCATGAAATGCTGGTTACAACGATTGAAGCCATTGAGAATGATGATGAAAATGAATCACTAAGGGCTATATTTGCAAAAGATGATATCTTAAACCATAACCAGGACAACGCTATAGAACTCATTGTTAACATCCTGGCTGCTGATCCCCAAACGGTTGAAGAGTGCCTGAACCTATATGTGGTGGTCAGGAAACTGGAACGGGTTGGGGACCATATCAAAAACATCGCAGAGGAAATTATCTTTTACAAGGAAGCGAAGATATTGCGTCATAAAGCTAAAAAGCCAAAGAAACAGGGCTGAAAAATCTTCAGCTCTTGATGAATCAATAAATTAAATAACCAACCATTAAACACTGATTGTATGAAAAGAACATTTACAAGTTTACTACTGATGGTTCTATTTACACTTTCCGTGAGCGCACAGGATGCGTTTAAGCCGGGAGGCAGCGGGATAGGAACTGTTTTTTTTAACTACAAATACGATCTTTCAAAGGATGTTAACAATGCAAGCTCCTTTAACCTTGAACGGGCTTATCTTGGCTACAAGTATGATTTTTCAAAAACACTGTCAGGAAGGGTAGTTTTTGACGTAGCCTATAACCAAAATACCAAATCGTTTACTGCTTTCGCTAAGAATGCCTATCTGGATTGGGCTATATCTCCCAAGTTGAAACTCTCCACCGGTATGATTACTTTAAAACGGTTTGACCTTCAGGACAAATTTTGGGGATATCGGTACATTATAAAACCATTTATTGATGAATACGGAATGGGTACCAGCGCTGATCTTGGAGCAAACCTGGAATACACCGTTAACCCGATGCTTTCTTTCAATGCATTTGTGGTTAATGGTGAAGGATTTAAATCTATACAGGATAACTTCGGGTTGCACAGGTATGGTGCTAATGCTATTGTAAAACCTGTAGAAGGTTTAACGCTCAAAGTCCATTATGAAATGATGCCCAACAAGTATCAGCTTGCCGACACGCTGCCCATCATGGATACGGCCACTATTTCAGGCTTTTCAGCATTTGCCGGTTATGAAATTAAAAACAAGTTCCGTGTAGGTGTTGAGTATAACCTGATGACTAATGGCACAGAATACAGGAAAGCTGCCCAAGATCGGAACCTGGGCGGTATATCAGTTTATGGAGCCTATATGATCAATCCCAAATTTGAAGTATTCGGTCGTTATGATCTGTTGCAATCAAACACCCTCGATAATCAAACCGATGCCTGGAATTATTCAAAGAATGGTTCAGTGATTGCCGACGGCTCTCTGATTTTAGCAGGTGTTCAGTACACTCCTGTTAAGGGCGTTAATATGGCTGTTAACTATCGTAACTGGCTCTATAAAAATAGTGATATGGATGCCATTACCGGAGTCTACTTTAATGTAGGACTTAATTTTTAAGGTTTATTATCCTCCGTATTGACAAAACGCAAATAATACCCTGGGCAAGAAGAGAACAGCAACCCGGTGGCGGATAATCACACAGCCAATACAAAAATATAACACAACCAATACGTGGGTCAGGTATAACCGGGGCCAGCGGGAACTGTTACTGTCAACCTTGTCAGGAATTTAATTAAAACCCTGCCTTCAACGGAAAGCAGGGTTTTATATTTCTGCAATTAGTATAGAATCAAAAACTAATGATTCAATGATGTAGATGCACAACTACCCATTTAAATGGTTATTAAATGCCCGTTGGTGCATCATCGTTCATTATTTGACAAACAATTTGACAGCGTAAACGCCTTCATTATTCTGGAAACGGGCAATATAAAAGCCTGTAGGAAGATTAATCCTGAGCTCCTGCTTCCCGTTCAACTGGCAGGCAGCCATTTGTCTGCCTACCATGCTGACTAGCGTGAAGCTGTAGTTTTCATGGCTGGCGGGTTGAATGGTAATCATATCGTCCTTGCTCATGATTTGTGCCAACTGTGGATGAACAGAAGGAACGTTGATAGTCTTCAGATCGATATAGAGCACAGCATCCACACCACCTGAAGGGTTACGTGTATCCGTGGTTCCCCATATTCCGGTCGGCATTTGATAAGTATGTTTTAAGGTACCATCATTATTGGCATATACCTGTATCATCTGAACACCGTTCGCATTCATGTTTGGAACGATGCCGCCCCATGATCCGTTAACTCCTGCAACGTTGGTTGTATAGAAAGGAGCATAAGAATTCGGGGCAATGAAGTCGATACCGGTTGTTTCAATACTGGTCCCGTAAAGAGGCCTGATGGTGTCGGACTGGTCATCATAAAGGAAAACAAAGTCACCGGGCTGATCATTACTGATGGCGCGGATAGCTGTTCCGTGTGCCGGAAGCGCTTCAATACCAAATTGCAGTACGCGGGCATAATCAGTAGTAGTGAAGCGGAACGCTACTTCCGTGCCTTCATTGCCATCATTCAGTATCAGCCTCATATAAAGCTGGTTGCCGGGTGTAAAACGGTCATTACCTGACGATTCAGTCATGAACCAGCCTGAGTAGGTACCCGTTGAATTGGTTGTAAATTCTCCATATTCACCCGGGGTTACCAAAGAGGTGCTGGTTGTACGATGGAATGTTCCATCACTGTTAACAAAAATAGTATTACCGGCTCCGTTAAAATCAGGAAGATCCGTGTCAACCACTACCTTATTGTAGTAACGGTAGGTAGCATCAGGGGTAAGGTTAGCCAGGGTAGCACGGTAAGCAAAAGGAATACGGTTGACATTGGTACCATTGATTCCTTCTATAAACAGGGGTAAAGTAACTTCCGTGAGCGCGGGCAATGCTGAAGTGGTAACAGTTCCATTCAGGGTAACGGTCTTTTCAAGAGCTCCGCCGCCATTATGGGTAATCGTTTCACCATTGTATTCTCCCATCAGCAAACCGGCTTTCAGCCTTACGGTAACAGCAACCGGCTGGTTGGTGATGATGCCATCAGCAAAAGGTACGCTGAGTGAGGCTGTGAAAGTGATATTGTCAAGTGAAATCTCATAATCCGCAGGTGCAGTAACCGTTATATTGCCACTTCCTTCCAAATCCATTCCGCTCAGGTTATAGGACTGTGAAGCTGACGGACCGTTTGATTCCATATAAGTGAATCCTGAAAGGGTTGAAGGGACCACGGTAAGAGTAGGATCACCAGTAGGAAGCAGGTCAATGAACAATTCATCGGTTTCACCTCCAAACGGGTTACGTGTATCAACAAGGCCCCATACACCGTTGGGTGAGGTCCAAAGATTAACAATAGTGTCATTTTCAACGCTACGTTCTTCGATACGGCGAACACCACCCGGGATTACATTAGGGACAATACCACCCCAGGAACCGTTTATTCCTGCTACTTCTGAGGAGAAGAAATCAGCATAGTAGCTGCTAAAATCCAAACCTGTAGTTTCAATACTGGAAGCATAAAGGGGCTGACCTGACCCTTCTTCATTATCGTACAAGAATACCATATTACCCGGAGCAGACAACGAAACGCCGCGTATACCGGTACCTGTAATATCATTATAAGCACTTCCAAAGTTCATAACGGTAGCAAAGGCATCAGTTGTAATCCGGCAACTAACGGTAGTCCCGTTAGTGCCATCATTAAGCATCAGGCGCATAAAGAGCTGGTTGCCGGGTGTAAACCTGCTATCGCCCGTTGATTCAGTCATGAACCAACCGCTATAATTACCTGAAGCATCGGTAGTGAATTCTCCATACTCACCGGCAATAGCCATCGAACTGTTGGTGGTCCGTGCAAAGCTTCCGTCGCTGTTTACCAGGATGACCGTACCTGCTCCATCAGCAGTGATATCATCCGTACCAAGTACCACCTTATTATAATAGCGGTACACGGCATTGGGTTGTAAATAGGAGAGGGATGCATGCCATGAATAAGGAACCCGTTGATTGTTAGTACCGGCAACACCCTGTATATGGGCAGGAACGGTTTCACTAACCAATTCAGGAGCGAGGTGAATCACCAGCACGTTATCAATACCCCCTGCAGGGTTACGGGTATCAGTTGATCCCCAAACGCCATCAGCAGAGAGATCCGTATTAACCACACTCCCATCAGTAAGGCTGCGTTCTTCTATCCGTTGTACTCCATTGGCATTCATGTTGGGAACAATACCACCCCATGAGCCATCCTTACCTGACACGAAGTCCCGGTAAAAGGCAGAATAGGAGGTAATAGCAGTAAAATCAATACCGGTAGTTTCAATACTGGTGCCATATAAAGGTCTTCCTGTACCCGTTGTATTATCATAAAGGAATGCAAAGTTTTTAGGCGATGCCAGTGAGGCGCCTCGTATAGCCGTACCATCCATAGCTGTAGCGCCGGTGCTGAACTGAAGTATCTTCACGGGTTCGGTAGTAGTCAGGGTAAAAGCCGTAGCGGTACCCCCGGCACCATCGTTCAAACGGATACGCATAAATATTTCATTCCCCGGGGTAAAGCGAGCATTCCCTGAAGGTTCCAACATGAACCAGCCGGTGTAACTACCCGAAGCGTTGGTGGTAAATTCACCGTACTGGCCGGCTGTACCGAAGCTCCCGGTGCTTGACCTGGTAAAGGTACCATCGGCATTCACAAATATCAGTACTCCCGCACCCGCTGTAGTCGGGGAGTCGGTACTGATGACTGCCATGTTGATATAGCGATAGGTAGTATTGGATAACAGATTATTAAAGGTTGCCCTGTATGCAAAAGGTACACGGTTATTTGCCGGGGTACTTCCCATCATATACTGAGGCATGATAACCGAAGTCACTTCCGGAGGCTGCACAATGGCAATGGTTGAGCTGGTGGCAGCAGTAAGCCCGGTTGCAGATGCCGACAATACATAATTACCGGTAGCCGTAAAGCTGATATCGTTAAACCAGGCAACTCCTGCTGTAGCATTAGCAGTGAGCGTACCGGCAAGGTCACCCGGACCACTTACTTTGGTTAACGTAACAGCGCCTGTGTAATCAGGGTCAATCACATCATCAGCACTCAATGCCTGAACAGAGAAAGAAGCTACGGCCTGGTTGATATATCCGTTTGCGGGGAAATTATTAAATGCCAGGTGTGTGGCCGGATTGGTTACGGAACCGCTGCACGGCACAATAGCACCAGGAGTGCTACCCCCGGAGTTCCAAATGGACTCACCATTATAAATACCGGCATTAAGTCCGGCTTTCAAACGCACATATACCGGGGTGTTAGGCAGTGTGCTGCCTGAATAGGCAACGGTAAGTGCTGTACCCGTGAAAGTGGTATTATCAAGTGATATCTCATAATTGGTTGAAGCGTTTATCGTTACATCACCCGCTGCAGGGGCTAAAAGGAATCCTGATAAGGTATAGGATTTGGAGGTTGAAGGACCTGCATTATAACTATAGGTAAACCCTGTCAGAGAAGAGGGGGAACAAATCAGCGTGGGGCTGGTTGAAGGCGCAACCCCAAAGCCCGTTAAA
>JBAXYX010000028.1:0-22689 GCA_041670625.1 Lentimicrobiaceae bacterium
ATTAAATGCTCTGAGTTTAGCGGGATCAATGGCATTTAGAACTGTATTGCAGACAAAAGATTAAGTTGTAGCTTGACCTTCAAATCAAGCCATATTTAAACTTATGGTACCATTGATTTAAGCTAAAAGTGCTATTGATTTAAACTGACGATACCATTGATTTTAGCTTGATTTAACATCGATTTAAACTAAAAGTCCCATTGGTTTAAACTAAAAGTACCTTTGATTTTAGCCTGATTTAACATTGATTTAAGCTAAAAGTGCTATTGATTTAAGCTGACGATACCATTGATTTACATTTATGAAACTATTGATTTTAGCCTGATCTATCATTGATATTGACTTAAGCGTTAGCTTAAACCATCCCATTCTTTATAGAATTGTTCCAGATAGTTCACCATGAACTGATGCCTTTCTTCAGCCAATTCTGAACCTGTTTTGGTATTCATCATATCTTTTAAGAGCAACAATTTTTCATAGAAGTGTCCAATGGTATTTTGCTTTCCGGCACTCATGCTGCCATGAACAGCCGGTTCATAGAGTGGCCTGTTTTTAAATCCACCATAATTAAATGCCCTGGCAATACCGATTGCACCTAAGGCATCGAGGCGGTCAGCATCCTGCACTATCTGGAACTCAATGGAATTGAACGAGTTGTATTCATGATGCTTTCTGAAAGAAATATGGTTGATAATTTGTACAACATGGGTAATCACATCTTCAGGAACACTTAATGACTTCAGGAAATCACCGGCTAACTTTGGGCCAACGGATTCATCACCATTATTAAATTTCGCATCAGCAATATCATGCAATAATGCAGCCAGTTCAATGATCAGCTGGTCGCCTTTTTGTTCCCGGCAGGCAATATATAGCGCATTTTGCCAAACCCTCTTTATGTGATACCAATCATGTCCGCCTTCCGCATCTTTGAGGGTGTTTTTAACAAATTCGGCCGTACTCTCTACAATTTGATCCCGGTTCAGAGTCATGTTTCTTTGGATGTTGATTCTTTAAGCTATGGTAAAAGATATTTCGGGTGAATAAAGAGTCAGAGACTTGAAACAGCTAACCAAGCCATGAGACCGGCACCTAATTCGATTGAAGATTCATCAACGTCAAAGCGGGAGGTATGCAGGTTATGATTAAAACCCTTTGATTCATTCCTTACGCCCAGCCTATATAGGCATGAAGGGACAAGGTGTGAATAATAGGCAAAATCTTCAGCAGTCAGGCGCATGGGGATTTCCACAACATTGGCAGCGCCCAGGTATTCCACAGCATAAGCCTTCGCCTGAACGGTAACAGCATCATCATTAACCACAAAAGGATACCCTTTGTCGATGAAGACTTCACAAGTACCACCCATGCCTTCAGCAATAGACTGCGCCATTTTAGTAATCTTCAGATGAGCATCGGCACGCCATTTTTCATCAAAAGTGCGTATAGTGCCTTCCAGCTTTACTTCATTTGGAATAATGTTAGTGCGGCCTTCAGCAATAAACCGGCCAAAAGAAAGCACAGCAGGAAGTACCGGTGGGGCATTCCTGCTAATGATCTGTTGCAGGGCTACCAGTATATGTGCAGCAATAAGTACAGGATCAACATTCAGTTCGGGAGTAGCAGCATGTCCGCCTTTACCCTTAACAGTAAGATAAATTTCATCTGTTGAGGCCATGTATTTGCCGGGTCTGAACCCTACCTTACCAGCTTCAAGTTCGGGTAACACATGCTGAGCGAAGATCTTTTCAGGAGCCGGGTTTTCAAGAACACCTTCCTTGATCATCATGGAAGCTCCGCCCGGGAACTGCTCTTCTGAAGGTTGAAATATTAGTTTTATAGTGCCTTCAAATTGTTCATGTAACTGTTGAAGTATTTTAGCAGCGCCCAGCAGACAGGTCATATGTACATCATGACCACAAGCATGCATAACACCCACATTCACCGAGCAATAATCGGCCTTGTTTTCTTCTGTAAGCGGCAGGGCATCCATATCAGCCCGCAAGGCAATGGTATGTTTTTGAGGGTTGATTCCTTCAATGATACCTACAATACCGTTTACCGCAATACCACGGGTGTACTTGATGCCATATTCATCCAGTTTTGACGCGATAAAAGAGGAGGTGTTCTCTTCTTTCATTGATAATTCAGGATGCTTGTGGAGGTGATGCCTGACAGCAACCAGTTCAGTGGCCATGCCTGCTGCCAGTTGCTTTACTTGTTGTACAGTAATCATTGGTTATATAGTTGAATATCGTTTTGAATACTCTAACACGGTAATGAGTATCCCCGGATTTGTCCTTTTAATTAAAACTCTGCAAGTCATGCAAGTGACGATAAGCGCCCTTCAATTCCATCAACTCGCTGTGAGTTCCTCTTTCCACAATATTTCCCTTTTGCATCACCACAATCTCATCAGCATATTGAACGGTTGATAAGCGGTGCGCAATAACAATAGACGTACGGTTTTTCATCAGATTAACAAGTGCTTCCTGTACAAGCCGTTCTGATTCCGTATCCAAAGCAGAAGTAGCTTCATCAAGTATCAGGATTGGCGGGTTTTTAAGTACGGCACGTGCAATGCTTAATCTTTGACGCTGACCTCCCGACATTTTGATGCCCCTGTCGCCGATATTGGTCTGATAACCTTCAGGCATCTGCATGATGAAGTCATGTGCATTGGCAACTTTTGCAGCAGCAATAACACTATCAAGGCTTACATGGTTCATTCCGAAAGCTATATTATCAGATACGGTTCCATTAAAGAGAATGGTTTCCTGTGAAACTATACCCATTAATGCACGCAGGTCTTTGATAACCAGATTCTTTATAGGAATATTATCAATCAGTATTTCACCACTTTCAACATCATAGAACCGGGGTAATAAGTCAACAAGCGTTGATTTACCACTTCCTGAAGCTCCCACCAGCGCTATCATTTTCCCTTTAGGGACCACAAGATTAATATTCGAAAGAACGATATCCTGCTGATAGCGAAAACTTATATTGCGGTATTCAATCTGGTTGTCAAAAGTGGTCATGCTGATAGCATCAGACTTTTCAGTAATCACTTCTTCAGCCTTAAGGATTTGTTCAATACGTTCAACAGAAGCAGCGCCCTTTTGAATATTATAAACAGCAGTACTCAGTGCCTTGATAGGATTAATCATCTGTGAGAAAATAGCAATATAGGCGATGAAAATTGCGGCATCCATGGTTGAGTTTGGTGAAAGGATTATTCGCCCGCCATACCATATAACGAAAACAGAAACGGCAATACCAAGGAATTCACTAAGTGGCGATGCCAGGTCTCTTTTACGATATAAACGCACCATTAGGCGGGCATATTTATTATTGGTTTCTTTAAAAAGTTCATCAGCCCAATTAATAGCATTGAATGCCTTAATGATTCGTAAACCGCCTAATGTTTCTTCAATAATCGAAAGCAATTCACCCATTCTGGCTTGCCCTTTTACAGAGGTACGTTTTAAGCTTCTGCCCACTCCGCCAATCAACAAACCGCTCAAAGGCAGTAAAATCAATACCATGAGGGTAAGTTCATAGTTCATCATAAGCAAGGCTACCAGGTATGCAATAATGGTAATAGGATCACGGAATATCATTTCGAGTGAACTCATGATGGACCATTCCACTTCCTGAACATCCGTAGTCATACGGCTCATGATGTCCCCTTTCCTTTGTTCACTATAGTATGAAAGGGGTAAAATCAGTATTCTGTTATACATGGCATCACGCATATCGCGGACTACTCCGTTACGGACTTCGGCAATGTAAAACATAGCCAGGTATCTGAACAGGTTTTTACAAAGAAACACCACTATAATGATACCGCATATATAACCCAGAGTGGTCAATTCACCATATCTTTCAATCATCTGACTTATCAGATAATAGAAGTTCTCTTTTAAAGATTCAAAATTCAATGCTAAGGGAGGCGCTTGTGTAACAGTAGCCTCAAGCTTAAACAGGATATTAAGTATAGGAATCAGGGCTGCAAAGGAAACCAATGAAAACAATACTCCTATAATGTTGAAAATAACGTTCAGCAAAGCAAACCCCCAGTAAGGAATAGCATACTTAAGAACCTTGACCAGATTTTTCATTCAATGGTATTGATTTGACCCTTCGTGGGAAGCAACAAAGATAGTGTGAATAGAGTGAAGTAAAAAAGAAAAAATACACCGGTAAACCTATTAATAAGTATGCAATTACTATGATGAATCAGTTAATTAGCTTAACTTTGCATCATGGAATCAAAACGTCAACAGAAGATAGCAAGGTTGCTTCAAAAGGACCTGGGAGAAATTTTCAGGCTATTCGGTAGCGAGCATTTGGGAGGATACCTTATTACCGTTACCAAAGTGAATATAACCCCTGATATTTCTTATGCAAAGGTGTATCTGAGTTTATTTGGCCCTTCGGATAAGGACGTTGCTTTTAAGACTATTCAATTGCATAAGAAGGACATACGTCATAATCTGGCTACCAGGGTAAAGAGTCAATTACGAATCATACCTGAGCTTGAGTTTTATATTGATGATTCACTTGATTACATTGAAAATATTGATAAGCTTCTAAAAAATTAAGTTCACCGGAACTTTGAACCTACCCTTTCACATAGCATGGCGTTATCTGAAATCAAAGAAGTCACATAATGTGATTAATATTATTTCAGGGATTTCTGTTGCCGGTGTTGCCATCGGAACCATGGCTCTTATTGTTGTCTTATCCGTATTCAATGGCTTTGAAGGACTGGTAATTTCTCTCTTTAATACCTTCGACCCACCCCTTAAAGTTACCCCTGTCTTGGGAAAAACTTTTCATTCTACGGCTTATCCGTGGGGGAAAATTCAACAATTAAACGGAATAAACTGCCAAACAGGGGTTATTGAGGAAAAAGCCCTCCTGAAATATGACAAACAACAGTTCCTGGCTACTCTGAAAGGGGTTGACAGTAGTTATACATCATGGACAAACCTCGACAGCATGATCACTGAAGGTAGTCTGATGTTAAAATATAAAGGTGAACCACTTGCCATTCCCGGACAAGGTATTGCCTATTACCTTGGGATTCGCTTAGATGATTTTCAAGCGTTTATTGAAGTGTATGCACCCAGGCGTACGGCACAGATTGGTGCCAGTCCTGAGAATGCTTTTCAACGTATGGACATCAGGCCATCAGGCATTTTTTCGGTGCAACAGGACTTCGATACTAAATACATGATTGTGCCTTTGAGCTTTACACGTGAACTGTTTGAGTATAATGACGAGCTTACTTCTGTTGAGATTTCACTATCGCCAAATGCTGATATGGATGAGCTTCAGTCAGCCGTTAAGAAACAATTGGGCAATGATTTTGTGGTAAAGAATCGCTTTGAACAACAGGAGACTTTGTACCAGGTTATGCATTCGGAAAAGTATGCAATCTTTATGATCCTGTCGTTCATCATTCTTATAGCTACATTTAACGTTATAGGTTCTCTTTCCATGCTTATTCTGGATAAAAGCAAGGACATTTCAGTATTGTACGCACTAGGTGCAAATAATCAATTGGTAAAGCGGATTTTTATGACTGAAGGTATCCTCGTTTCTTTTAGTGGCGCTCTTATAGGAATGTTTTTAGGTGCATTGGTTTGTATAGTACAACAGAAGTTTGGACTGGTAAAAATAAACGCTGAGGGAGGCTCTTTTCTAATTTCAGCGTACCCGGTACTTATGCAATTGAAAGACTTTATTTTCGTATTTTTAGTTGTGTCATTTATCGGTATTCTGGCTGCATGGTTTCCTGTAACAGGAATAAAGAAAATTACAACGTCAAAGGCTGAAAGTGACTTTTAGGACTTTGACTTGTGCAAATAATTAATAGTTGAATATTTTTTTGCCTAATAATTGCTTTTTGTTGCTTTTTGTTTATAGTTTTGTGCTTACTTCAAGGTAATTACACCAAATACATGATTTATGAAAAAATCTCTACGATTGGGTCTTATTAGTTTGCTTCTATTGTTTGCTTTTGCGTTCGTGATAAAACCAGCAATGGCACAAGTAGTATTAAACAGCTCAACTACAACTTTTAATGTTGAAGAAAGCTCCTTTTCACAAATGTCGGTACGCAACACATTTACTGCATTTAATACCCTGGAGGTGAATACAAATGCAGGTGATTTCACTGAAATAAGTTTAGCCCATTATTCCTCTACTTTTGAAGTTGGGTCGCCAAAATTGCCGGTAATGCGCAAACTCATTACTATACCCGTTGGTGCAACCCTTGATGTCAGCATTGTGTCATATGATGTAAAAGAATACAAATTAAGTGACTTGGGCATCAACAATAAAATATTACCCGCCCAACCCCCGGTAGCTAAAAATAATACGGAAGTTCCGGATTTTGTCATTAATCAAAAAGTTTATAATCAGGACAGGTTCTTGGGCGACGAGCTCGCCTCAACAGAGATATTGGGGATTATGCGCAATACCCGGGTTGCACGGCTTAACATTGCTCCTGTTCAATATAACCCGGTAACCGGTACTATTAAAGTATATGACAATCTGGTTGTTAATGTCAGGTTTGTTGGAGGTGATATGGAAGCAACACAACAATTGGCTGATAAAAACCGGTCAATCTATTTTAACCGCCTCAACTCTATTTTTGCCAATCAACTGCCGTTGATGCCTTCGAGAGAAGATATCGTTCAGTATCCTGTAAAAATGGTTATTGTGTCTGATCCAATGTTCCAGCAAGCCCTGCAACCATACATCCAATGGAAAATAAAGAAAGGTTTTACTATCATTGAAGCATACACTAACAATCCTGCTGTTGGAACCACTACCACTACTATCAAAAATTACCTGCAGGGTTTATACAACAACGGAACTGCTGAGGATCCCTCCCCTTCGTTCGTCTTATTTGTAGGTGATGTGGCACAAATACCTGCCTTTGATGAGGGAGAACATGTAACAGACTTATACTATTGCGAATATACGAATGACTATTTCCCTGAACTTTATTATGGACGTTTCTCAGCAACTAATGTCAGCCAATTACAGGCACAAATAGACAAGACTCTTATGTATGAGCAATACTTGTTTCCTGATCCTTCATTCCTGGGCGAATGCATTATGGTTTCAGGAGTAGATGCAGGCCATGCACCTACCTATGGAAACGGACAGATCAATTATGGTACGACATACTATTTTAATCAAGCTCATGGATTATTAAGTCATACATATCTGTATCCTGAATCAGGTAGCGCTTCCTCAGCTATTCTTCAGCTTGTAAGTGATGGCGTTGGCTATGCCAATTATACAGCTCATGGAAGTCCAAGCGGATGGGCAAACCCTTCATTCTCTATCTCAGATATACCCGGTCTGCAAAATGATGGACAATACCCACTCATGGTTGGTAATTGCTGCCAAACCAGTACATACAATATTGATTGTTTCGGCGAAGAACTTCTACGAGCTGATCACAAAGGAGCCATTGGATACATTGGTGGATCCAACAGTTCATACTGGGATGAAGATTACTTCTTTGGTGTAGGTGTAGGTGCTATCACTGCCAATCCAACATACGAAGGAACCTCCCTTGGCAACTATGACCGCCTTTTCCATGATCATGGTGAAGTATTTGCTGATTGGTATACTACCATGGATCAGATGATCTTTGCCGGTAACCTTGCTGTTACAGAAGGTTCACCAAGTATGGCAGAGTATTATTGGGAAATATATTGCCTCATGGGCGATCCTTCACTCACCACGTATATGGGAGTCCCTCCAGCAATGACGGTGACCTATAATCCTTTAATGCCCCTGTCAACAACAGAATTCACGGTTAATGCAGCACCCCATGCTTATGTTGCAATATCAAAAGATGGTGTTCTCTATGGAGCCGCCCTGGCTGATGAAAATGGAGTGGCCGTAGTTAGCCTTGACCCAATTACCGTGCCCGGCAGCGCTGATATAGTGGTTACCTGCCAAAATAAACAACCTTTTATAGGTACTGTTATAGTAGCTTCTCCTGATGGTCCGTATGTTATTTTGCTTTCACAGTCAGTAAACGACGAAAACGCTAATAATAACCAGCAGGCTGATTACAATGAAGCTTTTGGTTTTAACATGTCACTTAAAAACGTGGGTAATACAGCAGCATCCAATCTGACTGTAACTATTAGTACATTATGTCCGTACATTTCAATTAAAGACTCGATTGAAACTTTATGCACTATATTACCGGGCGACACATCAAATATACCTCTGGCTTTTGATTTATATTCAAGTAACTGGCTTCCAGACCAGTTTGCTGCTATATTTAACCTAAAAATTACGGATGGTACGGAAACCTGGTTAGCAAACTATACCATCAAACTAAATTCACCAGACTTGATTGCCAAAAACCTCATTATTAGTGATTTTATTGGTGGCAATGCAAACGGGTATCTTGATGAAGGGGAAACGGTAAGCCTCAGAATCCCTATTAATAATAACGGGCATATTGCCGCTCCTGGCACCGTAACCTATCTTTTCAGTGATAGCGAATTCATTACCATTGACCATACAGAATACCTTCTGGATACCATCAATTGTGGAGAGACACTATATGCACAATATAATGTTGTAGTTGCTGACAGCGTTGAAACTGGTACCGTCATTAATTTATTCGTAAGTGCCAATGCTGATCCATATTTCACCACTACCGTTTATAAACCTTCTATTGGTTTATTAATAGAAGACTTTGAAACAGGTGATTTTAGTGCTTATGACTGGCAGAACAGCAGTGTGATACCCTGGACCATCTCAAACGCAGTACACAACGGTGGCATTTATGGCGCTAAATCAGGTGCAATTGGTGATAATCAATCAACGAGCCTGGAGTTAACTATTAATGTATTGTCGAACAACAACATCTCTTTTGCCCGCAAAGTATCCTCTGAAAGTAATTATGACTTTTTTAAATTCTATATCGATGACATAGAGAAAGGTTCATGGTCAGGTAATCTTAACTGGGAAACTGTAAGTTATCCTGTTACCCCTGGTGAACATACCTTCAAATGGTCTTATATAAAGGACATAAGCCAGGCTAATGGATCAGATGCCGGCTATATAGATGATATCGTGCTCCCTCCTTCTAATTCAAATGGGCAGAGTACTGAATTTGCTGTACATCCATTTGCCTATCCTGAGGTTGTATGCCAGGAGCAGGATGTCCGGATTTTCGCCTTTACAACTAATGAATCAGGCACAATATCTTATCAATGGGAACCTGCAGAATTATTATCGGATACATCTGTGTACAATCCGATAGCACATATAACTGATTCCACTGTACTTACAATAACAGCAAATTCTCTGCTGTCATACGCTCAAGCTGAACTGATAGTTGGGTTAGTTCCTGTTCCTCAAACCCCTGTTATTACTCAACAAGGTGACCTGTTGATTTCAGATGCTGCGGAAGGCAATCAATGGTATAACAGAAATGGTCCCATAGAAGGTGCCATTTTTAAGAACTTTGAACCGTTGGTATCAGACTTTTACCATGTGGTAATTACTTCACCATACGGCTGCTTTTCATTACCATCAAATGAGATTTACATGGAGGTAATCAGCGTTCCTTTAATAGAAGCCGGATTGTCGTTGAATGTATATCCAAATCCATTCAGCAGCAAGCTTAATATTGATTTCAAGCTGGTAAAAAGCTCAAATGTAAAAATAAGCCTCATCAGTTTGCTTGGCAAGGAAGTATCTGTGCTTTATCAACAGTCAGGCGCAGCATCCGGTCAGCATAATTTGAAACTTGAACCCCGGAATCTGAAGTCTGGCGTTTACTTCCTTAAATTTGAAACAGGAGATACTACCTCTTTACGTAAACTAGTTTTATTCGAATAGTCCTAATAAATCATAAAACAGACTCACAATGCATCTCAAAAAACTCTTACTGATAACCCTGGTAACGATTATTTCGGGTAGCTTACATGCCCAAAACTGGGTTACTATTCATGCTGATAAGCCTGAGGCAGCTTCTGTTAACCTTGTGTCAGGGAATATGTCTGGCTCTGTAATCACATTTGAATTAGGCGGTTATAATATTAACCCGGTGCAAACACCCAGGGGTGAGGCATTTACTATTAGCATTGATGGAGCTACTCCTATACTTGAGGAAGGAATGCCTGATTTGCCAAAGATTACCAGATCACTGATTATCCCTGACCATGCGAACATGGAAGCTACAGTTATTTCCTCAAAATATATTGATTACCCGTTTATGGATGTCGCTCCCTCAAAAGGTAACTTAACACGTAACATCAATCCTGATGATGTTCCATATACTTACGGGGCTGCATATGAAACTGATGAGTTCTACCCTAAACAAATAGCCTCTTTGCGTGAACCTTATATTTTGCGTGACTACAGGGGACAAACAGTGGTGGTTAATCCCTTTGCATATAACCCGGTAACCAAAACACTCAGGGTGTATTATCAGATCACTGTTGAAGTAAAGGCTAACGGTATATCATCACAAAATGTATTAACCCCTAAACAGGGTGACAGAGCAGTAAGCATTGATTTTAAACAAATCTATGACAAGCATTTCCTCAATTCAGACAATTCCTCAAGGTATACTCCTCTTGAAGAGCAAGGGAAAATGCTTATTATAAGTTATGGGGACTTTATGGATGAAATGCAACCTTTTGTTGATTGGAAACGCACTATAGGGATACCGGTTGAAATTGTTGATGTGTCTACTATTGGAGCAAACTCTACTGCTATAAAAAATTATGTTGCACAATACTATAATGATAACGGGTTAACCTATCTGTTATTGGTTGGTGACCAGGCACAGATTCCTACTGTTACTTCGGGTAGCAACCTGGGAGGTCCTTCAGATCATGCTTACGCTTATATCTCAGGCGATGATCATTATCCTGAAATATTTGTGGGACGTTTCTCAGCCGAGACTGGCGAGCAAGTAACTACTCAGGTTGATCGTTCCATAACTTATGAACAGAATCCTGATATTTCAAGTGACTGGTTCTCCAAAGGGATTGGCATTGGGTCATCTGAAGGTACCGGTGATGATAATGAATATGATTGGCAACATATGCGCAATATCCGTACAAAACTACTGGCATATACATATACCACGGTATCTGAACTTTATGACGGGTCACAGGGTGGTGAAGATTTATCAGGTAATCCTAATTCAACGTCTGTTGCTACTGAAGTAAATGACGGACGTACCATCATAAATTACACTGGTCATGGCAGCTCATCTTCATGGGGTACTACAGGTTTCTCAAATTCAGGAGTCAATCAGCTTACCAATAATAATATGTGGCCTTATATCTTTTCAGTTGCCTGCGTTAATGGTGAATTCATGTATGGTACCTGTTTTGCTGAAGCATGGCTCAGAGCTTCCAATATTAATGGCCCTACTGGTGCAGTTGCAACCCTGATGTCAACCATCAACCAATCATGGGATCCGCCTATGGAAGGACAGGATGCTATGAATGAAATTTTAGCTGAGAACTTTGAAGAAAACATTAAAAGGACTTTTGGTGGTGTAGCCATCAATGGTTGCATGCAAATGAATGATGCTTATGGAGCTGATGGTTATGAAATGACAGATACCTGGCTTATTTTTGGCGATCCTTCATTGATGCTGCGGACTGCTTTACCGGTTCAATTAGCTGTTACTCACCCTGGTGCTGCCTTCATCGGATCCACTCAGTTCATTGTTGAAAGTGATGTTAATGATGCCTTAGCATGTTTGACAATGAATGACCAGATACTTGGATCCGCTAAAGTAATAAACGGTATAGCAACCATTACTATCCCTGCACTTACAGAAGTTGGAATAATGAAACTGGCAGTTACTGCCTTTAACCATTTACCTTATTTAGCTGACATTGAAATTATTCCACTCGATGGCCCTTATATTGTATATGACAATGTTAAAATCAATGATTATGCTGCTAACAATAACCAGCAACTTGATTACAATGAAACAATTACGTTTGCCTTGGGACTTAAAAATGCCGGTAATGAAGATGTAAATAGCGTTACGGTCAATATACGCTGTATTGACCCGTATGTTGTTTTAAACGATACAACCGAGTATTATCCATTAATCACTTCAGGGCAAGTAACATCAATTGCAGATGGCTTTGGACTAACTGTTTCAAACGATGTTCCTGAGGGTTATGAGATAAAATTTGAATACTCTGCCAACTCACCGGAAGATCAGTGGAATGGTACTTTCACTCTGACCGCCCATTCGGTTATTCTTCTTTTTGCCGGTTCTTCTATCAATGACGAAGGAGGTAACAACAATGGCAGACTTGATCCTGGTGAAACTATTCAACTTAACATCAATATCCTTAATGCAGGTAATGCTCCTGCTACTAATGTGATAGGTGAACTTAGCTCTGTTGATCCTTATGTACTAATCAATGTTGATAGTCTGAGCTATGGAACAATCAACGGCTATCAGACTTTAGGGGCAGCATTTACTCTGACTGCACTTCCTACAACTCCCTCAGGGCACCAGTTAATTCTTGATTTCAGCATGTTATCAGATGGTGGTTTTACAGGTTTATCACCATTAACAATAACTGTAGGTCAAATACCTGTTCTTATAATTGACTTGGATGGTAATAAAAATTCAGGCCCCATTATCAGGAGCACCCTCTCTAACATTGGAATTACCTCTAATTATATTACATCATGGCCTTTAGTAATAGGTCCGTATCAATCGGTGTTTGTTTGTTTAGGTACGAATCCTGCAAATACAAAATTGTCATCTGCCCAGGGACAAGCCTTGGCTAATTTCCTGAACAACAACGGCCGTATTTATATGGAAGGTGGTGATACCTGGAAATACGATACTCAAACTCCCGTTCATCCTATGTTTAAAATAGCAGGCTTAGCAGATGGTTCAGGCGATTTGGCAAATGTCAACGGCATCAGTGGCACTTTTACAGAGGGTATGTCCTTCAAATTCGATGGTGATAATAAATATATTGATCGGATTGCACCTCTTGATACTGCCTTTTCTATCCTTGAAAATTCCTTTCCTGAGTATTTTACCACTATTGCATTCAATGGCGGTAACTACCGTACAATAGGCTCTTCTATAGAGTTTGGTGGTTTAACAGATGGTGAAGGTGCCTCCGTTAAAGACTCATTAATGACCCGGTTCATTAATTTCTTTGGTCTGTCAAATTCTTCTGCATTACTTGCTAATTTTATCGCTTCTGATACAAAGGCATGTGAAAATGAATCTATTACTTTCACTGATTACTCAGCAGGTAATGTTACTTCGTGGGCGTGGAGCTTCCCGGGAGGTACTCCTGATACAAGTAATGAGCAGAACCCTCTTGTTAGCTACAAAACTCCGGGAATATATGATGTAAGCCTTACTGTTTCTGATGGTACAAATAGCAACACTACCGTTAAACAGGGTTATCTAACTATTGACTTCTGTCAGGCTGTAAGTAATATTCCTGTAAATGATGGTATTAGTGTTTATCCTAATCCCGGTAAAGATCATTTTACCGTTATATTTTCACAGCTAACAGATAATACTGTACTAAAAGTGGTATCTGCTTCAGGTGTGGAAGTCTTTAATTCAGTGGTAAACAATTCACCTTATGAGTTAAATATTAAAGGACTTTCATCAGGTATCTATTTCATGATGATCAGCAACGATAACTTCTATAAGACCGCCAAATTAATCGTTAAATAATAACAGTATCAGGTTAACAAAAAAGGCAGGTAATCCTGCCTTTTTTGTTATTCAACATCCTTATTTGTTGACTGAACTCACTCTTTGTTTTATGATCACCTCTTATCATCCTGAATATCTGTATTCAGGGCCTGCTGAAAAACTCAACCTTTTGCTTAGAGCCTGCTGAAAAACTCCGCCTTTCACTTAATTCATATTAGCGTCTGACAATTCACTTAATCGCATTGATAACTTCCTGCCACCATTTACTTAATTCATATTGACGTCTGGCTTTCGCAAATGACCTTTTCAGGGTCTGCTTAAAAACTCCGCCTTATACTTAATCCGTATTGGCGTCTGACAATTCACCTAATCGCATTGATAACTTTCTACCACCATTTACTTAATTCATATTGACGTCTGTCTTTCGTAAATGACCTATTCAGGGTCTGCTTAAAAACTCCGCCTTATACTTAATCCGTATTGGCGTCTGACAATTCACCTAATCGCATTGATAACTTCCTGCCACCATTTACTTAAGCCATATTAACGTCTGACTTTCTCAAGTGACCTATAAATAACTGACCTATACATAACTATATTTTAATAACTGGCCTTTAAAGCAACAATTCGCTCATTAATGGCATTTAACCACTCTATGCCCAGTCTTTTACGAAATTCCATTAACAGCGTATAATTAGATGGAGCTTTATCGCTGAAGCAGGGATACCTAAGAAAGTATTGCATATAGAGGTTCTCCGAAATGTGATCTATGGTTTCCTGGTCATGCAGGTTATATGGATGTTTAAGAATAAGGGATCCGATGACTATCCTGAAGCTTTTGGGTGGCCGACTGGTTGAACTAATGTCAATGTGCTTAAGATAAATATTGCATATTTCATCCCATGGAATCAATCGTGCTAATACTACCCAACGGTTCCTGGGTTATACCAATGTTCAAATGTTGTCTCAACTCTTTCTAAAAACAACTGTACCGGTCTGAAATATCTGGGAGTCAGTGCAAGATTTTTAGGAATATTACTCATATATCAATGCATTTGCAACAAAAATCCACAAAATCATGAGAACAAGTATTTACATGTATTACTCATATATCAATGCATTGGCAATCCCCAATATAGCAATAATCAGCCTTCAGACAAGAGTGAGTATTTAAGGAGCGGACCACAAGCGGTAACTAATATAGCAATAATCAGCCAGCAGACAAGGCTTTTTACTTTAGCAGCAGACCTTGGTTACCGATTATGATCCTGATTATCTTTTTTTTTATAATTTGTAGTATAAGGAAAGTATAAGGGCATCACTGAACTGACCATAACCCCATAACCTCCACACATCACCGTTTATTTTCTCTTTTCGTATAGAAAGTATGGAATTGTTGGTTCTGAAGTTAGCACGTAAATGTTCATTGATATTGTAGGAAAGCCCTAAAATAAAACACAGGTTTTGGTTGTTAAATTCTTTTAACAACTCTTCTTCCGTAGATCTTTCGAAGTGATAAAGCAAAAAGTTCATGCCTAAACCTGTTTCGAAATTCAACTTATTACTATAAATCATTCGGTAAAGAAAAGGTAATTCAACATAGCCTAAGCGCATTAAATAAGAATCAAATTTCCCTTTATCATAGTCAGGATTCTCGCGACTACCTTTTTGCAGGAAAGATAATTCCATTTGCAATTCGCCTCTGGGTGACACCTCCATGCTCACCCATCCACCTCCACTAATACCTGCTTTGTTGTAACCGCTATAAAGATCACCGGCAACTTGACTTCCAACAAGACCGGCATGAACACCACCTTTAAAGCTTTGACCATAACTGCTTGTCCATGGTACCAGAATAAAGAGGGCTAATATAATCCTGGTGAAAAATTCCCTGTAATTCATTCTTACGCTGCTTTAGATTTGAATGCTTAAAGATACAGGAAATCTTAATTAGTACAAATGTCCGGTTTACCCTCGGTATCTGTTTCTTCACCAAACCAGATAACAGCAAACCCGTTATATACACCTACGCCCATTGCTTTCCATTCTACAGTTTTCCACTCCCCTTCATTAATGATTAATGCATGGTGACCATCACTTGATTTCCATCCTTTCATTACATCTTCGATAAACTCATCATCCGACCTATAGTTATATGAACAATAGTAGGCTATTTCATAACCGGTCCCTTTATAAGATGTCAATTCCCTTGGCTTATCCCACATACAGGATGCTTTTGCGTGATTCGGTGTATAGCAACAGGAGGTCCATTTTGGACTTTGTGACCAACTATGCAGATTACAACTTTTGCCTGGCTTGTAGTTTTCCGCTAAATCTCGTACATGAAGTTTTGCTACCCTGGTAAGGGAAGCAGAAAGGGGAATTGAATTAAGTTTTCGTGATAAACGATACCTGTTAATTTCATATGCTAAACGAGCTTCCGTATTATTTAAACAAGGGTAGCCATTATTTGTACCTGATGTAATGCACTTGCAGAAAGAACTTAAATTAAGCAGTGTAATAAAAATCAATAAAAAGGTAGTCCTCATTTTTTAGAATTCATTAGTAAAGTAACGCAACACAGGATATAACATTGCATACCTGTAGCTATAATCATGCCGTAGGATACAAATTCCCCTACAAATGAAAGAATTAATTAACTTTGAACAACATTTTAACAAAGAATAAATGAGCACAATAGAGAAAGATCAATACTGCATCATGTTAGTCGACGATGAACCGGATGTATTGGAATTCCTCAGTTATAATCTGAATAAAGAAGGTTACTATGTCCTTAAGGCTCATAATGGACGTGAGGCACTTGAACTGCTTAAAACGGAACACCCTCACCTTATTATCCTGGATGTAATGATGCCGGGCATAGATGGTATTGAAACATGTAGAGAAATAAGAGCAAAACCAGTGTTTAAGGATGTTATCATTGTGTTTTTAACTGCCCGTGGTGAAGATTATTCTCAAATTGCCGGTTTTGATGCAGGTGCGGATGATTATATCACTAAACCAATAAAACCAAGAATCTTAACAAGCCGGGTTAAAGCTCTGCTAAGAAGAACAAAATTTGATACATCACAAGGAAATTCAAGTGTAATAAACGACATTATTATTGACAAGGAAAGATATCTCATCATCAAAGATCATCAGGAGATAGTACTTCCCAGAAAGGAATTTGAACTTCTTGAACTGTTAACCTCTAAACCAAATAAAGTATTCACACGCGAAGAAATTTATACCAGAGTGTGGGGAACAGATGTGATAGTTGGTGACCGAACTATTGATGTGCACGTAAGGCGCATCAGGGAAAAAATTGGTATTGAAAATATAAAAACAATAAAAGGAGTTGGTTATAAATACGAAGAAACCTGATTTACTAATCTATCGATTTTATGAAACTAAATTTCTCTGATCCATCCAAGTTAGCTTTTAACATTGCTCTGTTAATTACTTTATTTGCAGTAACAGTAATATTAGTGCTCCAGATGATCATTTCATCCTTGTTCCCATTGTGGGCTATAGGTACCCTTGTCTTCTTTATTTTCTCTTTTTCCTATCTCAGCATTCGTTATACTATTAACAAATTTATCAATGAAAAAATAAGGTTGATCTATAAAACTATTCGTAACCTGAAAGCTCCTCGTGATAGTGGTAAACCGGTTATCAAAAGCTCGTTGGACGCTGTTAACCAGGAAGTGCTTGAATGGACAGAAACCAAGAAAAAGGAAATCGAGGAACTTAAAAGAATGGCTGATTACAGGCGAGAATTCCTTGGTAATGTTTCACATGAACTCAAAACCCCTATCTTTAATATACAAGGATATATTTTAACATTGCTGGATGGTGGCCTGGAAGACCCAACCATTAATAAGGAATACTTACTTCGAACTGAAAAAAGCATTAACCGTTTAATTGCAATAGTTGAAGATCTTGAGGAAATATCACGATTTGAAGCAGGTGAACTAAAACTTAACATTAAAAAGTTTGACATTGTTGCTCTTACCCGTGAAGTAGTTGAATTCATGGAAATTAAAATCAAGAAACAAAAGATCAGCATTTCATTTGCCCAAAGTTATGATAAACCATTGTTCGTTCTGGCTGACAGAGAACGCATAAGAGAGGTACTTATTAACCTGATTGATAACTCAATCAAATATAGTAATACTGAAAATGGAAAGACTAAGCTGAGTTTCTTTGATATGGATGAAAATATATTGATTGAGGTAACTGATGATGGCACAGGAATAGAAGCCACTGAATTGCCTCGAATATTTGAACGTTTTTACCGGATTGATAAAACACGGTCACGTGAACAGGGGGGATCAGGTTTAGGATTGGCAATAGTTAAACACATTATAGAAGCTCATGAACAAACAATAAATGTTCGCAGCACAAAGGGAGTTGGCACTACTTTTGCATTTACTCTTAAGAAAGGGTAATTTATAAGTATTATCCTGAGTATCTTGGTTCCCGGCTAAAGGTTCAAGTACTGTTTACTACTCTATTTATTATGTGTTTAACTGGTTATAATGATACGGACCTGGTAACCATGATTCCACTTCACAAACAGAAACTGAATTAAAACGATTAGCCGCATTAGCCGGAATTAATAATTTTGATTACATTTTCTTTTATTCCGGCAGGTTGTTAATTTCCTCTTTCAGTAGTAAATATCACTAACTTCTTTAAAGAATCAAGAGCTGGTGAAGGAATTAAATCATCAAGTAACATAATAGCCCGATCACGATAATCTAACATCCTCTTCTCAGCATATTCCATACCACCCCTTTCTTTTACCATTTCAATCAACTTCATAACTTTTACTTTATCCTGGTTGTGATTTTTTACGGTATTGATGATTATCCTCTTCTCTTGCCAACTTGAATTATTAAGTGTATATATTAATGGCAGGGTCATTTTCTTCTCCTTAATATCACTCCATGAAGGTTTACCAGTATCTAAGGTTTTATTATAATCAAACAAATCGTCCTTGATCTGAAAAGCAATTCCAGTCAATTCTCCAAAGAGATGCATTTTTTTGATAAGTTCCGTTGAGGCACCAACTGACTGAGCACCAACTGAACAACAAGATGCAATGAGTGAAGCTGTCTTTTTACGTATAATTTCAAAATAAATATCTTCCTGTATGTCCATTCGGCGCACTTTCTCTATCTGGAGTAATTCGCCTTCACTCATTTCACGCGTAGCTTGTGCCACAGTTCGTAAAAGTTGAAAGTCATTGTTATCAAGTGAGAGTAGTAATCCTTTTGATAGCAGAAAATCACCAACCAGCACGGATATTTTATTTTGCCATAATGCGTTCAAAGAGAAATAACCTCTGCGTTTATCTGAATCATCCACCACATCATCATGAATAAGGGTGGCAGTATGAAGCAGTTCAATCATAGAAGCTGCCCTGTAAGTTGAATCGTTTATTTCACCACAGGTTTGGGCTGAAAGGAAAACAAAAAGTGGTCGCATCTGCTTCCCTTTCCGTTTTACAATATAGGCAATCACTCTGTTTAGTAGTGGAATTGGGCTACGCATCGTTTCTTTGAACCTGCCCTCAAATTCAACTATATATTTATCTACTGGTGCCTTAATTTCATTTAATGAAGTCATTTCGGATTTTTGATTATTCAAATGTATGGATTATTTAATTATACTCATTAAGGTCTATCATACAGAAATCGCATTCTTAATTATTACTCAAATTCGACCCCTAATATTTACTAATTTTGCACAAAAACAATCATGTCAGGTTTTCTGTTCAACGATATTGTATTTGGTCCTGTTAAAAGTCGCAGATTCGGGGTTTCATTAGGTATTAACCTATTGCCTGAGACAATGAAATATTGCACTTTCAATTGTATCTATTGTGAATGCGGGTTAACATCACCAGATCAGGAAGAAAAAGCAAAAATGTACCCTACCTCTGTAATCATATCAGCCATGGAGGAACGGTTTAAAGAGTTAAAGAAAAAGGACCTTCAACCTGATAACATTACTTATGCCGGTAATGGTGAACCAACAATCCATCCCGGTTTTGCTCAAATAGTTGAAAAAACCATCAGCTTAAGGGACTCATATTTCCCTGCTGCTAAAATTACCGTTCTTTCAAACGCAACCAGGTTACATAAAAAACCAGTACGTGAAGCGTTAAAAAAGATTGACAACAACGTATTAAAGCTTGATGCCGGCAGTGAGCATATGTTTCAATTGATTAATCGCCCTACTTTTCCGGTTACCCTCGCAGAAATCGTTAATCAATTAAAAGAGTTTGATGGAAATGTAATTATTCAAACACTCTTTATCAGGGGCATAGTCAAAGGGGAGAAGATAGATAACACCACCGACAAGGAAATCAGTTTATGGTTAAATCACCTTAAATCAATAAAACCTTCCTTGGTTATGCTTTATTCGATTGACAGGGAAACTCCTGAACAAAACCTGGAGAAAATAGCTAAAAGCGAATTGGAAGATATTGCACAAAAAGTTCAAACCCTTGACATTGAAACTGAGGTGTACAGCTAATTGAACTTTTTATAAATATTGCCTGTTATTCACTAATTCGGTTTACTTATTTCATAATATTTAATGCTACAGTATCCCATTAAAATATTACTGGCTTTTGAGGAATCACTCAGTGGTAATGAGGACCTTTCTAACTGGTTGCTTGCTAACGGCTACCAGGAACTTGCTGCTTTGTCATTATCAATCAGAGGCAGTGAGGAAGCTTTTATGTGGCTTCTGAAAAACGGGTACCGCCACTATGCTGCACTTGACAGTGCTATTGACGATAACATCATGGCATACAAGTGGCTCTATAACAACCAATATTTTTTCCTTGCTGTACTATGTGATGCCTGTCATAATCAAGCCGAAGCAATTGAATGGCTTAACAAACATGATTTACAGATATTTGTGATGATTGCACAGAAAATACGCTATTTCCGTGATAACCAAGTGTATGATTATCACAAAATGCATTTTTAAACACCTTAACTCACCATTAACTCCTATGATTCCAATGCACACAGTGGTTTTCAGTGTTATCCTGAATTCCCTGCCATTAAATGGAGCGTAGCAACCATGAACATAATCTTTACCATCACCCGCACTTTGAATAACCACAGCTCTTGCAGGTCAGGCAACCTTCCTTGTAAACCAGGCTATCCTTTTCTCCACAACCAGGGCATGATACTTTATCTTTAGCCTGGGTTCCATCAGGAATGTAACGTTTAAGGGACCTCACTACACCATTCTTCCAAGTGTTGATACTATCGTTATCAAAGGTAAGGTTATCAATCAGGTTCACAAGGTAAGGCAATGGCATTCCGTGCCTTAATATCCCTGAAATAAGCTTGGCATAGTTCCAATATTCCTTATTAAAAGACCTTGACAGCCCTTCTATTGTTACTTTATAACCTTCTCTATCAAGAAACTGGAAGTCGTAACGTGCCTTTTCATTCCCTTCTTTATGACGGATTACCCAACCTTTATTAACCCATGGTGGCAAATAAAATCCTTCAGCTTTTCCGGTAAATATCTCATACGGTTTGTTGTCAAGCAACCCGATTACAGCAATCCATTTATCATAGTCATTCTGGAACCTCACGATGTCAGCCTCAATTTTCTGTGGTCTTAGCGGAGCTGTTGTTTCATGAAATGAGATTTCTTCTTTCTCCTTTTTGTCATTACTCACTAAAACACCATCTCTGGAACCTTCACGATAAATAGTCATTCCTTTGCACCCGCACTCCCACGCCGTAAGGTAAACTCTGCTAACGAGTTCTTCGGTTGCATCCTTTGGCAGGTTAACGGTTACACTGATTGAATGATCAACCCACTTCTGGATAGCGCCTTGCATTTTGACCTTGTTGATCCAATTAATGTCTCCACTTGTAGCTTTGTAATAGGGCGACTTTTCAATCAAAGGTTCAAGGTCTTTTTCATCATACAATTTTACTTTTTCAGTATCGTATCCATTAATTGCAAGCCATTCAGCAAACTTCGGGTGGAATACATTATACTCTTCCCATGAATCACCCATTTCATCTACAAATGTAACATTCACATTTTTTTCATTGGGATTAACCTTTCTTCGACGTTTGTAACTTACCATGAATACCGGCTCAATACCTGAAGAGGTTTGGGTACAAATGCTAACACTTCCTGTGGGGGCAATAGTAAGCATAGCAATATTACGGCGCCCATGTTTACGCATCTTTTCATACGTTTCAAAAGATTCAGCTTTTAGCCTCTGAATAAACTGGTTATTCTTTTCTCTTTCAAGGTCGAACAGTGGGAAAGGGCCTCTTTCACCGGCCAGGTCAGCACTGGCACTATATACTTCAACTGCAAGGATTTTGTGTATATTAACAGAAAAATCAGTTGCATCCTCACTACCATACCTGAGTCCTAAAGCGGCAAGCATATCACCTTCGGCAGTTATCCCGATACCAGTACGACGTCCTTTGAGAGTTTTCTCTTTAATATTTTCCCATAGTTTACGCTCAATCCTTTTAATTTCTTCATCTTCAGGATCAGCTTTTATCTTTGATATAATGGCTTCTATTTTTTCACATTCCAAGTCAATGATATCATCCATGATGCGCAAAGCAAGTGCGGCATGTTTTCGGAATAATGTATAGTTGAATTGTGCTTCCGGAGTAAATGGATGTTCTACATAACTATAGAGGTTTATGGCTATGAGGCGGCAACTGTCGTAAGGGCAAAGGGGTATTTCACCACACGGATTTGTTGAAAGTGTTTTGAACCCAAGGTCGGCATAGCAATCAGGGACAGACTCTCTAATAACCGTATCCCAGAAGAGCACACCAGGTTCAGCTGATTTCCATGCATTGTGGATAATTTTATTCCACAATGCTGTAGCATCAATATCTACAGTTTTAACAGGGCTGTCAGAATGAATC
>JBAXYX010000029.1:0-22601 GCA_041670625.1 Lentimicrobiaceae bacterium
CAGACGCATTTATGCGTATATAGTCCGTGTTAAGTCCGTGTTTAATCCGTGTTAAGTTCTTATTTAGTCCGTGTTTAATCCGTGTTAAGTTCTTATTTAATCCGTGTTAAGTTCTTATTTGATCCGTGTTAAGTTCTTATTTAGCCCGTGCTAAATTCTTATTTAATCCGGGTTAAGTTCATATTTAATCCGTGCTAAGTTCATATTTGATCCGTGCTAAATTCTTATTTAATCCGCGCTAACTCAAAATTTGAATGAATGGTAAATAAGGGTTGGCAGTGTAACCATCAAGTTTTTGGGTATAACTATCGTGATCTCCTTTTTGACTTAATCGCGCTGTTTCTTGAACATCGGTCAATTTTAATAGTTATACATAGAGCGGCTGTTCGGTAAAATATGCATTTTTGCTATGTTCATCAAGGAACGAAAGAGTGTTGCCCTGGCAGCTGTCCGGTAAAATATGCATTTTTGCTCCTAAATATTTCCTTTTGGGTGTCGTAACTGCAAAGGAAGTAAAAGGGCTGGATCCCAAGAGAGGAAAACAGCCCTGATTTTTTGCCCTGTTAATTTTTACCAGACAGCAATAATAAAAAGTAAGACCGGTAATTAAGTTCTGTTGAATTTAATTACCGGATAATAGTTGACATAAATTTATGGAAATGCAACTAGTGCTCAGTTTCTGTTGAAGCTAATCACGGTTATTGGAGTGAATGATGATTTCAATAGCGCCGTTTCCGTATTGAGCGAAAGAAGCTTTGCGGAGTTCCAGGTTTTCGTAGTCTTTCAGCTTATTAATAATGGATGATTTGAGTGTACCATTGCCAATGCCGTGAATAAAAACTACCCGTGCATAATTAAAAGCAATAGCGCTATCCAACACTCTGGTAAAATAATCAACCTGATAAAGCAGAATTTCAGTCTGGGGCATGGTTGAGTAATCACTTCGTAAAGCTGAGATGTGGAGGTCAACTTCTGCCTCGCGGGGACCAGTCCTGTGATTATCAATTAAAGCAGTAGGAGTCAGGGCTTCAACTTTTTGTTTTGCAGCTAAATCAGCTCCTTTCATATCAGCTGAATCACCGGTTGGGATTCTGAGCGAAGCGATTTCACCAAGGTTCATAATGATTGCTTTTGAACCTGTTAATTTAAATTCCTGGTAGCTGGTTTCTTTATAAAAGCGTACCGGTTTGAGCTTGAAATGTGCATGAAGAGGGCTTAGTAGTTCCTGCATGTCCTGATTATGGAAAAGTACCTGTATTACTCCGTTTGACCATGCATCAAGGTCCTCACGCGTAATGGTTTCAATCAGTATTTTTGAATATGGGGGGATTACATCATAATTGACTCCCGAAAAACTATTGGCAGTTTCTTCAAGCAGAAAAGAGAAGATAGCATCGTGTTCTGTGTTGTTAATCAGTAAGATATCAAGATTGCCGGTAATCAGCCATTGCTGATCATGAGGTACCCAGGCAAGATAAACACCATCAATGATTCCGGCACCTGACTGACGAAACAGCGGCGAGACGGGATCATCAGCCTCAGGCTCCATAACAGGTGGTGCAGATTCCTTAGTGGGTTTCACGTAAACCTGATCCTGACCTCGGGTAGGAACAGCCACATTAGTTGGTCTGTCGAAAAACCTGCCGGCCGCATTTTCCGGATCTATCTTGATGAGATCTTTTACCAGTACCGGCATTTCAAAACCCTCTTCAATGGCAACACTGACCATTGTAGTACTTAATAGTTTCGAGACAATACCACCGCCTTTTTCATTTAAAAACCTTACCTTATCGCCAACCTTGAGTTCCATGTTATTGTAGTTTATTAAAGTTATGAGTAGTATGAACTGCAAAAATAGCTATTAAAAGGATTGCATTTCATCAGGGCACCATTCTTGTAGTGGTAAACTGTTTTTGTAGTGAATGATGGAATTCATTAGTTGGAATTAGATGACCGGCTTCAATAATTACTTAATTTAGCTGAATAAATCCGCTAAATAATTGAGTTGATTGACTTGGTAAATTAAAAATGCTACTTTAGTCTGCCGATTGACTTGGTAGATCAAGTATGCTTCTTTATTTAGTTGGTTTACTTAGTAGCTTTGAATCACTACTTTAGTAAATCGATTGCCTTAACTGGTTAATATAGTGGTGTAATGCGGTTATTCATTTATATTTATTTACGAAAATGAGGCGGTTACTTATATACACATTTATTCTCTGTTTAGCCATTTTACTGAATTCATGTGGTGAAAAGGAACCGCAACAGTCCGAATGGGCAGCTACACCCTATGAGCTTCCCATACCGAAATACTTCCCTACCATGCTTAATATTCCTGACGACAATCCACTGACTGTTGAAGGAATTACTCTTGGAAGATACTTGTTTTATGATGGGCGATTGTCAGGCCGAACCGAACATGATTCATTAATGTCATGCGGTAGTTGCCATGTGCAGGAAAACAGCTTTAAACCGGGGATATCCAACCCTGCATTTACTGATGGAAGGCCGGCTGGATTGACCGGTAAATTGACCCGGCATGCTGCATTGCCTCTTATAAACCTGGTATGGAACTCAAACGGATATACCTGGAACGGGGCTGTTAATCTGACGAATCCGAATGAAGCAAAGCGTAATATCGAAGATTTAATTCTCATGTCAATTAATAACCCTGCTGAATTGGCAGGCGACACAACAGAGGTTGTTAACCTGCTTCAAAATACTCCTGGTTACCCTGATCTGTTTTACAAAGCCTTTGGTTCATCAAAAGTAACCATCAGAAATATTTCGAAGGCAATAGCACAATTTGTAAGAACTCTGGTTTCATCCAACAGTCGTTTTGATCAATACATGCGGGGCGATCTGCAACTTACGACTGAAGAGCTGGAAGGATTTGTACTTTTTACTACTGAAGAAGGAGGCGATTGTTTTCATTGCCATGGAAGCAGTGGAAACCCGCTTTTTACTACCAACCTTTTCTATAATAATGGTAAGGATACTGTATTTAATACCGGCGATGACCGATTCAGTATTACAGGGAATCCTTCAGACATAGGCGCTTATAAAGCAACAACAATGCGTAATGTGGCAGTAACCGGACCTTATATGCACGACGGTCGCTTCAAAACATTGGATGAAGTGATTGAACAATATAGCCATCATGTTAAAAGGTCAGAAAATATAAGCCCATTGATGCATCATGTTAACGAAGGTGGTGTGCAGTTGACCCCTTTGGAGAAGGTATATCTTAAAGCATTTTTACAATCACTGACTGACGAAACCTTCCTGAATAATACTGAATACTCAGCCCCGGCAACATTCCCCGATGGTAAAGAGTACAAGGATGTTCGGGGAAAGTACTAATCACTCCCTCTATTCGGATTCCGGAATACCTGAACGATTTGCTCATCTGCCAATCAGGTTGACTTGTTATGGCTACAAAGGCAAATTATTGAAGCTTCATGTAACGCTATTTCCCGGTTCAATTACCTTTTCCCAATCATGGTAATAAGTTCCAGATCGAACGTAAACCCAAAGTAAGCATTGACTTTCCATTCTTTGCTTATGGGGATTGCTGTGCCTGTTGGTAATGCATCACCTATTTTAAAGCCATCTTTCAGAACTTTATATTCTGCAATATTAGCGCCCATGTTGAGATGAATTACATCAAATAACTTGATATTAGGGCCTATGTAAAAGTTCTTGAACAGGTTGTTGCCCCCAAAGCCCAGAAAGAACCCTAAGTCATAGGTGAGATTAGCTTTTGGTTTCGACAAATCTTTGATCATAAAGCTTGCTCCGGTAACATAATCAAACTCTATGTTGCTGGAATTGTTATTGCTGATTACATAAACGGAGGGATTGTTAACATCCTTTGGAGCAAGAACAAAATCAGGGGTCCTGAAGTTTTTAATTGCGAATCCCTGCACAACCCTTGTTTTCTTCTTTTTATTGGTCACATTGGAATATCTGCCCTCGCAGTCCTTAAGTTTAAGTTCAGCGTACTTCAATTGCTCATTCGATTTGACTAGTGATTTTTCAGTTTCTGATAAATTAGTCCTGAGTGAGTCAATGCGGCGGTCAGAGCGCTCTTTGTTAGTTACAATCTTCTGTATTTCTGAATTTCGTGAAAGGATATCACGACTCTTCTCATCTATATTTTGTTGGAGAAGACTTATTTCCCGCTCTTTCCCTTCAAGTTTGGAATCACGGGTCGCTAATTGGCCTTCCAGTTTAACCCTGTCGAGCATATTACTGTTGATGGCATCACGGTAAAGATTTTCTTTCTCAGCAAAAAGAGTTTCTTTTTCTCTAAATACTCTCAATTGCTCTTCGAGATACAGGTTTTTGCTTTGAAGCTCAGCTGCCAGATCCTTGTTCTTTCGATCTAATGCTTCATTAATTGGAACAAGTTCCTTTTCACGTTCCCTGATTCTATTCAGTTCATTGGTGATGGTTTCCAAACGCCCTAAAAGTAGTTGATTCTTTTTCGCCAGAGAGTCGTTCAAATAAATTAACGAGTCACTAAGTGCTTGCTGGTTTTGCAAATGATCATTGAACGTAGGTTGAGTAGGGTAGTCCTGCTTTTCGCTACTCAATGTATGTTGCCCTGATATAGTGTCGGTAATTGCTGATTGATTAGGTGATGGGTTGTTATGTGAGGGTTGATCAGGTGCCGCGCCAATAGGAGCAAGCTGAATCATCACTGAGTCAAAATGGGTAGGTTGAATTTTCACTGAACGGTTGGGTTCTTGCCGGTTTAGTGATGAATGATGTTGAGTAGGGTAGTCCTGCTTTTCGCTACTCAATGTACGTTGCCCTGATATAGTATCGGTAATTGCTGATTGATTGGGTAATGGGTTGTTATGTGAGGGTTGATCAGGTGCCGCGCCAATAAGAGCAGGCTGAATCATCACTGAGTCAAAATGAGTAGGTTGAATTTTCACTGAATCGTTATTCGAGGGTTGATCAGGTATTGAGCTGGTAACGGTTTGAGCGAATGCGCCTGAAGCAATTACCAGCAAAAAGAGTACTAACAAGTTAAGTTTATGCGGCATTTTAATTGAATTATTTGACATTGTTTCAATAAAAGGTATAGAAAAGCCCCGCGAAATCACGAGGCTTTAGGATTTCAAATGACTTTTAGCGTTTATTTAAACGATGGATGCATGCCTAAATTGTACATGATAAACGACCAGGTGTCAGCAGCTTCATCAATCATTTTTGAAACGGGTTTACCTGCACCGTGCCCTGCTTTGGTTTCAATCCTGATAAGAGTAGGATTGTTACATGACTGAGCATCCTGCAGTGTAGCTGCAAACTTGAACGAGTGTGCAGGAACAACCCGGTCATCATGATCAGCAGTAGTGATTAAAGTGGGCGGATAGCAGATCCCTTTCTTGATATTATGAAGTGGAGAATATCCTAAAATATAATTGAATTCTTCTTCATTGTCGCTTGATCCGTAGTCACCTGTCCATGCCCATCCTATAGTAAATTTATGGAATCGCAGCATATCCATAACACCCACAGCCGGCACTGCAACACCAAATAAATCAGGACGCTGTGTCATACAGGCGCCAACAAGGAGTCCGCCATTAGAGCCACCGGCAATGGCTATTTTTTTAGGAGAGGTATATTTTTGAGCTATCAGGAACTCAGCAGCGGCGATGAAATCATCAAACACATTCTGTTTGTTAAGTTTAGTACCTGCCTGATGCCATTGTTCACCGTACTCTCCACCTCCACGCAGGTTCACCATTACGAATATTCCGCCATTTTCAAGGAATACCAATCGGCTGGCACTGAATGAAGGGGTAAGGCTGATGTTGAAACCTCCGTAACCGTATAAATAAACAGGATTGTTGCCATCCATTTTGATATCCTTTTTATGCACAATAAACATAGGGATCTTTGTTCCGTCTTTGCTGGTAAAGAATACCTGTTCTGACACGTAAGGCTTGCTATTGAAGTCAATTTCAGAGCTGTGCAGTACTTTTGATTTGTTGGTATTTACATCGTAGGTATAAATTGTTGAAGGGAAAGTAAATGAAGTATAGGCATAAAAACCATGGCTTTCACTTGCTTTACTAGTAAATCCTGATAATGTGCCCAGTCCCGGTAGTTCCATTTCATGCAATATGTTGCCTTCCAAATCAACGATATTAGCTTTGCTGGTAGCGTCTTTCATGTATTGAGCAATGAATTTGCCGCCTGCAATCTGAATACTTTGGAGTACTTCTTTCTTCTCAGGGATAATCACTTTCCAGTTTGAACGGGAAGGCTTATTAAGGTTGACAGCAATGAGCCGATAGCAGGGAGCTTCGTCATTGGTATGAATGTAAAACAGGTTGCCCACATTATGAATCACATTGTACTCATAGGTGAAGCCATCGGCAATTTTGATGAAGTCAGCACCCTGCTTGCTTAAATCTTTTATGAAGAGGGAGTTGCCACTGGTTGATTCTGATTCAACCAATATTAAATATTGCTCATCCTCAGTGGTGTAAGCTCCATAATTGCGTAAGGGGAAATTGGCGTTTTGATAAATCAGGATATCAGCACTTTGTGGTTCTCCAATTTTATGGTAATACACTTTATGGTACTCATTTTTTGAAACCAGTTCATTACCCCCTTCAGGTTTATCATAGCAACTGTAATAAAATCCATCACCTTTCCAGGAGATACCTGAGAATTTTACCCATTCAATCTTATCGCTCAATTGCTTACCTGAGGCTGTTTCTTTTACATAGATTTCATTCCAGTCTGATCCTGCTTTCGAAATAGAATAAGCAAAGTACTTCCCATTTTTCGAAACTGAATAGGTGCCCAGGGCTACTGTTCCATCTTCTGATAGTTTATTGGGATCAAGGAATACCCTGGGTTCTGCTTTAAGCGAATTCTGAATGTAGAGGATGCTTTGGTTTTGTATGCCGTTATTCTTGAAGAAGAAATAGTAGTTGCCTTCATGGAACGGAACCCCGTAACGAGGATAGTTCCATAAGGTTGTTAACCGTTTATGTATTTGATTGCGAAAAGGTATTTTTGAAAGGTAGTTATTGGTTACCTGGTTTTGAGCTTTAACCCATTCACCTGTCTCGGCTGATTTGTCATCTTCGAGCCAACGGTATGGATCAGCTACTGTTTTGCCGAAATAAGTATCGGTTACATCAGTCTTTTTTGATTCAGGATAGGTCATTTTATCCTGTGCAGGCAACTGTCCTGCTAGTACTAAGCCTGTTAATCCCATTAAGATTCCTTTTTTCATATCCTGTTAGTCCATTGTTTGGAAGATGGCAAAATTAGCAAATTCGATGGATTCGTGTGATTGATTGTCAGCAATTCAAATACTTAAAAAGAGGAATTATTGTCTTTGTTCTGAAATTTTCACTTATTTTGCAGCGATTATAAGCACTTCAATATGCCAGACTTAAAAAAAATAACAGTTATTCGCCATAATTTGCTTGGCTCACTTGATGATAACCGGGAAGGCGTCATTTTAAATGAAATATTTTATGACGGACATGGGAATGAAGTTGAACGACTAAATTATAACACGGATGGCGAACTCGAAGAACGCATCAATACTAAAGTAGTTAATGGACGGGCAACAGAAGAACAGATTGAGGTAGATGGCGCTATGTCAGAACGGGTGGCACGAACTTTTGATGAAAAGGGAAAGGTTTTAACTGAAACCAGGTATTACCAGGAAGGTGGAACTGACACTGCAACGTATCAATATAATGGTGAACACCTTTTAATGAGGCTGGTAGTAGATAGCGATGGGGAAGAAGGGGAGAAGGCTGTGTGGGAATATGACGGCGATAAGTTGATGCGTGAAGTACGTTATGATATATTTGGAAAAATTGAAATTGAGCGGGTGCATGAATATGATGAAGCCGGCAGGATATCAGAGATTACCGAGACTTCGTATCGTGATGGGGATCCTGAGCAGTTTGTTTCTGTTTTTGATGAGCAGGGAAGATTGATAACTGAAAAGCGTTATGATTCGAAGAAAAGATTGGTAGCCCGGACTATTATCACTTACAATGAAGAAGGAAAACCGCTGCAGTATGAAGAAGAAAATAGCAGGGGCAAGAAGATTACTAAAATGGAGTATGATGCTGCCGGTAACAATATTTTGCAAGAGGAAACCAACTATAACGGTGATTTCCTGAATAGCACTGAACGCACTTTTGATGAAGATGGACAATTGCTAACGGTTGAAATAATTATAGAACCATCTCTGTATCAGCCTGGTCAACACTACAAGTTAGAGTACAATTATGAGTTCAGCGCATAAAGCGTGTAGCCTGTATGTTAGTAATTCATTGGCATAATGATGAACGCATGCGTGTAATGATAAACCCATACATGCAATGATTAACTCATGCGTGCAATGATAAACCCATACGTATAATGATTAACGCATACGTATAATCAGTAGCGCGCACACCTATAATATAAACCGAAAAGCGTGAGCGTGGGTAATCTTGATGGATTGTAGTGTTCCTTTCAAATACTACTATTTGCTTTTGCATCTGCGGAAGCGGAGTCTATCTTCCGGCTTCATTTTTTCACAAGCATACTGAAAAACAAGCCTGGGCGCAAAGTCCTTCCACTTTAAAAGGAATTCTTCAATTTTATCAGGATGCAATTTCCATGCTTCGCGAAGGAACCACCCCGTTCCCTGGTGTACTTCACGCTCAGCATCCATCATCAGGGGTTCTGTAATGGTTAACAACTCATTAAGCAACGGTTCGTTATGAGGGTCATTTTTTAATGACTTGATAAAAGTGACCGGCACACACCGTCTTTGAAACTTGTAAGGAGAGGTGATCCACGGTATGAAATCATTTTCAGTTACTAATTTCTTCTTCAGGAATTGCGGCAATAGGAACATTCCCAAAATGTCAGCATGTGCCCAGTTGTGTATCCCTATTGGAAACCATTGCTCAATGCGATGGAATATTGAAGGGCTAAATTCTTTGCTTAACGTTGATAACATAGTCAAAGCAAAGGATGTTTCCTCATATTTTCCACTTTTCATCAACAGAGGCGCAGTGTCAAAGATGAGATCAAAGGTGAGTATTTTTCTTTTTTGAAGTTCCTGCTTCTTTTCATTCATGAGCTGTTGAGTCAGCCCCCAGGCATCATATCCATTTTTGAAATAGCGGCTGTATTTCTTTACCATTTCAGCATCAGCATGTTCAACACAATACTGCTTGATTTCATTGTAGAGTGATTCAGATGTTACCGGCATAATGTTAAAAGTTAAGACAAGAGAATTATGAACTAAAAATTATGAATTAAAAACTATGGATAATGAATATGCATTAGCCTGTTAAGCGAGCAAGGCCAAAGATATAACATTTAAACTTATGGGTCAAAAGAGTAACAGAATGGCACAAGTAGTAGAGATCATGCGTGATTTAAAATACTTAACGCAAGTTAAAAGAGCAACCGAATGGCACAAGTAGTTATCCTGGTTTTTATAGCTTGAAACCAGTCTATTACGTCAAAAGAGCAACAGAAAGGCATATTATTTGTTTTATTGATGAGCACATCAGGCAATTTGTTAATGGGATATGGAGCTGTAATTTATATTTATAAAGATGCTGTAAAATCAACTGAAATGAACAAGAATGATAAGAAGAATATAAAGCAAGATGAAGAACTGCCGGGGTATCCTCCAAATCCACCAAGTGATGACATATACGCCAGGTATCAGAAGGAAAAAGACGGTGATACAGAAGAACTATTTGACGAGGTTAAACCAGGAAAGAAGGCACCTGAAGATTTAATGCCCGGTGCAGAACTGGATGTTCCGGGAGCAGAACTTGACGATGAAATGGAAGCCATTGGCAGTGAAGATGAAGAAAACAATTACTACAGCTTGGGTGAAGAAGATGCGAACATGCCTGAAGATGATCAATAACGATAAAACTTCAAGACCATGAAAAATGTACTTATCGCTTTAGATTATGATCCAACAGCACAACAAGTTGCAGAAAAGGGATATGAACTGGCCAAATCCATGGGGGCGAGGGTGACCCTGGTGCATGTGCTTTCAAATGAAATTTATTATTACTCAAGAGCCTATTCTCCGATCATGGGATTTGAAGGTTTTGTTAGCGGAATTCCGCAGAGGCTGCTCAAAATGATTACCTGAAAGAAGCAGCATACCGATACCTTGAAGATACGACAAAATTTCTTGGCGATGAAGAAATAGTGACCTTGGTGAAGGAAGGAGATTTTGCTGAAATGATACTGGCTACAGCCGATTCAATAGCTGCAGATACCATTGTAATAGGTTCTCATAGCCGCAGATGGCTTGAAAAAATTGTAATGGGGAGTGTAACTGAAAAAGTGTTAAAGTTAACACAAATACCTTTGTATATAATCCCAACGAGGAGTGTAAAAGCAAAATGATAAAGATATTGACATACGAGCAATATATTGCATTCTTATTGCTTTTCGCAGCATACTCTGATCAAAAACTGAGCCATGAAGAGATTGGGCAGATCCTTAATAAGATCACTCAAAAGGAATTTCGTGAAATGAATGATTATTTTCTGTCACTTAACAATTATGAACAATTGAATGTCATTGAACGCCACAAGAAAGAATACCTGAATACGCCTGAGAAAATAGATCAAGCGTTAACGGATATTTCCGGAGTTCTGTTAAGTGAAAAGAAGTTCGGGCCCCTGCAACAATATTATTATAACTTTCTGCACAAAGAATTGACATCATAAACAAAAGCTACTTGTTTATAACGTCAATTCTTTGATAAGATTAATAATTAAGGGCAAAGGTCCTATTCTTCATCAGTTTTGATGGTGATTTTTTTGATCTTATTTTCCTTCTTGCCCTTCTTTTCTTTGCTGTCTTTTGCTTTTTTCTGGTGTCTGGGTAATTCACCATACACGCTGTCAGTTTCGATATCAGCTAATACACTGATAAATTTACCGTCTTGAAAAATCATTCCTTTCATCTTTCCAGTTAATTTAGTTGTTAATAATTATCCACTTGTAATGCAATCAAATACTTCCCGGCAATTGACTTCATATTAGTGTTAGTTAATGAAATTTTTCACAACAAAAATAATTAAATTTCTTATATAAAGGTACAACTATTTATTTGCCCAAGAACAATAATGTCTAAAAATAAGTATTTTTTTTTAGTGTGAGGTGTTAAAAGGTATAAATAAAAAAATGTTCGATAAATTAATTGAGTTTATTATCTTATTAACATGCTGAAAACCAATACAATCAATCAATCTTCCTATTATAAATAGGATTCGTAAAAAATAAGTTGTATTGGCTGATCATAAAAAAATAAAGCAAAATATTGCAATGAATATTTGTATTTTCTGATTTGGTTGATATGATACCGATATTCATGAAGGCGGCAGATTATATCATGATGCTTTTGGAGGTATATTTATTTATAATCTCCAGTAGTTTTTCCTTTCCGACCGGCTTACTTAAATAGTCGACGCACCCACATTCAATTGCCTTTTGTTTGTCATCAGAGAAAGCATAAGCGGTGAGAGCCACTATTGGGATGTTATTATTGTTTTGGCTAATCAAACGGGTAGCCTGAAATCCATCCATCACCGGCATCTTTATGTCCATTAGTATCATTGATATGGAGGGATTGTCCAGGCATATATCTACAGCTTCAGAGCCATTAAATGCCCTGATTAGACGGATATTGCTACTGCTTAATATTTTACTGATATAAACAAAGCTGATATCATCATCTTCAGCAATAAGGACTGTTTTCTCATTGGCCATTTCTAATTTACGCTGATTTGGCGGATTGGCTTCTGTGTGAATTGGCATCGCCTGTTGATAGGGGATAGTGAAAGAGAAAGAAGATCCCTTGTTAATTTCTGATTCAACGGTAATTTTTCCACCCATCATTTCAATATAGGCCTTAGCAATAGATAACCCTAAACCTGAGCCTTCATATTCACGGGCAATAGAGTAATCAGCCTGTACAAAACGTTCAAAGATACTATTGAGCTTTTGGGCCGGGATGCCTTTACCTGAATCCTTAACAAAGAACTCTATCATGTTGTTAGTTATAGTGCAACCAAAAATAACAAAGCCTTGCTTAGTAAACTTAAGAGCATTTTTAATCAGGTTTGACAGGACAGAGGTTAACTTGCCATTGTCAACAATAATAAGCTTATGCGTAAGAGGGAGGAGGGATGTAACTGAAAAACGAATACTTTTTTCAGCAGCCTCGTGTTTAAAGAAGTCATACTGCTCAGATATCAACTGATTAATATCAGTGACATTGCTATAAAGCGTGTTTTGTCCGGCTTCTATCTTTGAGATATTAATAATGTCATTTATAGTATTCAATAGTCGGTCGCCACTCAGTTTGACGATGTTAATATATTCGTCACGTTGATCACCTGACAGATCTGGTTGTTGCAACAGATCCATAAATCCAAGAATACCATTCATAGGAGTACGAATTTCATGGCTCATATTTGCCAGGAAAGCAGTTTTAAGGTGGTCGCTTTCTTCAGCCTTTATTTTAGCGTCAATAAGCTGTGAGAGCATTTCTTTCTGTTCCGAGATATCTTCATAAACCAAAATATAATGAGTGATATCTCCGGAGCCATTTGTAATAGAAGAGACAGCGATGTTTTCCCAATAGGATTCACCATTTTTCTTTGTATCATGGAATGCGCCCTTCCATTGTTTGCCTGATTGTATACATTCCAAAATGGAATGTGATAATGAGAAATGCTCATCATCACGTCTTAAGATTTGAGGAATATTACCAATGATTTCTTCTTTTGAAAAGCCAGTTAACTCAGTAAGCTTGGGGTTGGTAAATTCAACATAACCCAAAGCATCAGTGATCGCCATGCCTACGGGGCTTTGTTCAATAGACCGGATTAGAATATTAACCTGTTGCTCCGCTTTTTTCTTTTCAGTAACATCATGAATGATTGAATGAATATATTGCTTTCCAGATATAAGAATCAAACTGTTAAAAACCTCCACCTCACGAAGAGAACCATCCTTCAGCCGATTAGTGATGTCGAAGTGTACATTTGAATGAACCTTTATATCGTTGAATTTCTTTGCCAGTTCTTCATGACTTAGTAAAATTATCTGGCTTACATACATTTTGCACAGTTGCTCTTTAGTCCACCCATAAAAAGAACAAGCAGCAAGGTTAGCATCATTAATTTGCCCTGTTTCAGCGTCAATAATTAATTTAACGGCAGAATGATTGTCGAAGAGATTTCTGAATTTCTGCTCACTTAACATGAGCGATTGTGCGAATTCTTTTCGGGTTGTAATGTCAACTGCAAGGATTAAAGCACCTTCAGGAATAGACTGAATATTGAAATTGTACCAATGAGTTTTCCCCTCCCTTACAATAGGTTCATTGTCAACATGACTGCTAATTTTATCCACCAGACACTGGTTAATAGCCGGGAAGAATTTTGTTTTTTGAATATCAGGCCATATCTCCAGTATGCTTTTTCCAATCAGGCTATTCCTGTTAATCTGTTTGGGAACATAGGTCAGGTTGTTAAAATACTTGCATTCCCAATTGAATCCAACAATTTGGCATTCTTCCATCATGAAATCCAGAATTAAATGTACTCTGGCTTCGCTTTCAGATAATGCATTCTGAGTTTTTTTTAATCCTGTGATATCGTTTATTAAAACATGCACAACCGGCATATGGTTATATATACCCTGGTATGCAGTAATATTTACAAATAGTATTTTACCATCTTTTTTGACCTGTCTTAATACTCCTGAAGGATTTTTATTTTGTTGAAAAGTAGTAAGATATTGCATTAATTGAGGTATATCTTCGTAAAAATGCAAATCCATTATAGTCATGCTGGAAAATTCCGTACGGCTATATCCATAATGGGCAATCGTAGCATCATTGATTTCTATAATAGCAAACGTTTCAGGATTAAACATCAACATAGGCTGAGGATTGTCGGAAAATATGTGACGATAATTCTCTTTGCTTTCTATGATTGATGCCTGCCGCTTCCTCTCTAAAGTCTGATCGCTGAATATGAGCACAGCTCCTGTTATTTGCGAATCTTCAGATATGATGGGCGCTGCACTCTCCGATATTGGGATTCGTTTTCCATTTCTGGATTTTAACAGGATATGATTTTGAGCCCTGTTTATGAACTCATTTCTTAGTGCTTTTTTTACAGGGCTTTCAATCTCTTGCCGGGTAATCTCATCTATTATTATAAAGACTTCTTCAATTTGTCTGTCAGATGCTTCTGATTCATTCCATCCGGTCAGTTCTTCAGCTTTAGGGTTTAGATTCTGTATTCTGCCTTTGTTGTCTGTTATTATAACTGCATCACCAATGCTATATAAAGTTGTTTTAAATTCTTCATGCGACTGCCACAATGATTTAAAAATGGAGCGTTGTTGCTTTGAAAAAATGAAAGATAAAGCGAGAATAACTACCGCAATGATTATGAATAGCAATAGAGCTGCTAAAAGAGCCTGTTTATAAAAATAGCTCAACAACTCACTCTTGTCTGTTTTTGTCAATAAAGTCCATGGGGTTCCAGGAATTTGAACAATAGAAGCAAGAACTCTTTTGTTTCTGTAATCTTTTCCTTCAATGATACCATAGAAACCTTCATGGTTATTACTTGAAATTTCAGAATGGATGATTTTATTCCATAAGAGTTTGATGCCCGGTTTGATCAGTGACAACTTGTCGAAGCGAAAATTATTATAGGGGATAACGCTATCACCTTCAGGCTTAAATATAATAGTTTCGGAAGTCTTAGTATATACAGAATTGAAAGTAAGTAATGGCAAAAGGTAATCATTAGGGTCAATTCTGAATACTAAGGCTGCCGGTTGATGATTAACATCGTAAAGCAATGGGGCAATAATGTCAAAACAGATGTTGCTATTTCTGGAATAATACAAATTGGTAGTAACAGTAATGTCTTGCTGTGCAGCTTTTTTTATGTAATCAATGAGTTCTGTGTCTGGAATGGATTCTTGCCCGGAATTAAAAAGCATGATTCCATCCGCTGAAGTGATAAATACTTCTTTGTATCCATGCTCAGAAATGAGGTTTTGCAAGTAATTTAAAACATTCCCATTGCTATTTGTGACCTTATTTCTAAGAGCTTCAGATACTGCTGAACGTAAAAAAGAGTTTTGTGAGATTGATAATGCATCATTTAATTCATCCTTGTACCATTCTTCAGTCTGCTTGATTTTTATTTTATTGGATGATTCAAGCTCTATAGCTTTAGCTTTAATTACTGAGTTTCTTTCATTTAAATAAATCAAGTATCCGGTAAGACCTGTAAAAAGGAGCAATAGCGCTATTGAAATAAATAATAATCTTCTCCAACGAAAACTGGTTTTGATGTTCATGAGTGCGATGAAATAGTTAGCCGATGAGTTGCTTTAAGTATTAATAATCTAGTATCGAGTGTTCTGAACAAGTCTACAAAAATAGTATAATCAACAGATTACACAAGTCTTAGGCGTTTATTAATGATTAAATCTATTAAAGAGTGGATGATAATTCAGACAATAATTATGGTTTTCCTAAATAAAGGCAGGAGTTTTCAATTGTATATGCGAATCGTTACCAGGCATGTACTGTTAGTATTTTTGAAGAGTTTAGTACATTTGACTTGATGATAAGTCCGGTCCTGTTTGGTGATTTTAAGAATCGCCTGTTCTGCTTTTCAATATCCTTTCTATTGTATTTAGGCTATTTTGCTGATATTTGACAGAAACAGATCATGAATTAGCAGGCATAAAAAAAGTTGAGGTAACCACTAGTGCGGCTACCTCAACCGGTAATTATTGGGGGCATTGCTCAGATTACGGAAGTACTAATGTTACAGTGTCAATAGTGGTAGTTGTACCAACAACCACAGGAACATCAAAAAATGTTTGAGGTAAGTAGGTCAGATTAGTATCACCTGTTGAAAACTCAACAGAGTATAATCCGGCTGGCAAACCAAATACTTTGAAATAGCCTGCTTCATTAGGGATTGCCATCATGGTATCAGTAGCGTTATACACTGTTACAACAGGTAAAGCTTCTGCAGGAAATACTGTTCCGTCAATTGCACCGCTTGTAGCCTCGCCAAACATCCTGATGACTGGTTTCAACATATATTTACCATTGCCAGTTTGATGAATGGAATGTGCAGCATCAAAGTCAATCCAGAAACGATAAAAAGTATCACCTTCAAGATCAGCATTCACATTGAATTTTAACCCTGATGTAGAACCTGAAGGTATAGTGAGTGGATAGGTAACCCCGTCAACGACAATGGAGTTATTGCTGCCAAGTACAAGTCGCATTTGTGTAAGTGTGCCTTCAGGTATTTCAACTGTGCCTAAGAGTGTATCTAACCCATTGCTAAAATCAAGCAGATTATATACTCCGGGATTCACTAATGGAACGCTTATCCAGCTTGCAGTATCACCGTCACTCCGCAATAGTATTTCCTGAATGTCAATATTTACATTATCGTATAGAGCAGGTGCATCAGTAAGCATCAATTGCACGGTAGCTTTTCCTTTGACATCATTATCAGAATTCTTTTCACATGATGCAAATGAAAAGACCGTTAGGAAGGCCAGAGTGGCCATGACCAGATAATTGTGTTTTTTCATAAAGTAGGTTTTTAACATTTTAATTAACATTAGTTCAAATACTATGCCATAAATGAAAACGATACAAGAGTAATCGCTATTCATAGCTGATAGCTAGTCATAAAAGTAATCAAAAGTCAGTTAACCATTTGACAGTTAGATAATAAAAACAATAAGAAGTCTTTGTCGGATTATAAGAATTAAATATCCAAGAGGTCCATAATGTGGCTATAAATCCTCAACTTTTCTTCTTTTTACAAGTTCCTTTGTAGAAAGCAAACCGCATGCAGCTTCAATATCCTGACCTCTTGAGGCCCGGAGGGTAGTGACTATACCTTTAGCATTCAGTGCTTTTTGAAAGTCAAGGATTGTTTCTTCATCACTGCATTGAAAAGGAGCGCCGGGAAAAGCATGAAATCGGATCAGGTTTATTCGGCAATTCACTTTATTCAATAATCTGGCGAGTTCGTTTACATGGCGTCGGGAATCATTAAAGCCTTTAAACATGATATATTCAAATGAAACACGACGATATTTACCAATTTCAAATTGCTGAATAGTATCAACTACTTCTTTGATAGGATATAAACTTTGTACAGGCATCAACTTGCGGCGTTCTTCATCAAAGGGATTATGCAAACTGACAGCCAGGTTGCATTTACTCTGTTCAAGGAAATTACGCATAGCGGGGACAATGCCGATTGTACTTACCGTAACTTTCTTTACACTGATAGCAAAACCATATTCAGCAGTCAGGATGCATGTGCTTTTCATTACTGCATCGGGATTGTCGAATGGTTCACCCATTCCCATATAAACAATATTGGTGATAAGTGGCCTTTCAGGAATACTACGCAACTGATTAAGGATTTCACCTGCCGACAGGTGTCCCTGGAAACCTTGCTTACCGGTCATGCAAAACAAACATCCCATTTTACAGCCAGCCTGCGAGGAAACACAAAGAGTGTGCCTGCTTTCATCTGGAATATAAGCAGCTTCAATGAACTTATTATCTCCTGCTTGAAATAGATACTTTTTGGTTCCGTCGGATGACTCTTTGACTGAGACAGGTTCATGTGTTCCTAAATCAAAATGATCAGCCAGCAAGGCGCGAGTCTTCTTTGAGATGTTGGTCATCTGATCAAAGGAGGTAATCTGAGTTTTATAAAGCCAATAAGCAAGTTGTCCTCCGGTATAAGCAGGAAGTCCCAAATTAACACTCAGCAGGGTTAATTCATCTCTGGTTTTACCCAGCAAGGGCTCTTTATCAGTTTGCATTGTTTTAAAAGTAAATTTCAGAAATGAGATTTTGGGAAGGGACGCTTTTCCTATTAGTATGTCTCTGACATCTCCCTGCTAGTATGTTACTGACATCCACCATCATTTCAGCACCGCCACAAAGGTAATACTTTTCATCAGAAGGTAATAAGGGTTGTTCTTCCGGATATATACCCTTTGATACCCATTGCCTTTAGCGCTCAATACTTCCAGCACCCAATAGTTTCAATACCTCATAGCTCCAACACCCATAACTTCAGCGCTCAATATTTCGAGTATTCAAAGGTTACAGTACATAATAGCCAGAGTATTCAATATCTTCAGCACACGACAACTCCCACATTCAATAGTATCAATATTCAATAGTTTTAGTACCCGATAGCTCCAAGATTAATTTATAGAGAAGAGAAAGGGTATCAATAAAATATTCAACCTAAATCAGTAAGTATTAGCGTTTAGTGGGTCATACAAATATAAGAAGCGCAATAACCTTTTGAAATTCAAAAAAGTAATTATCAGAAGCCAATAATCAAATAGTTTTAATTAGTAATTTCGCTGCATGGAACCTCAAAAAACCTTACTCTCGGATGCCCTGACCGCTAATTTGGAAGCTACACGCACCGATAAAATTGATGTACCACCACACCACCTTGCCTTTGTTGAGGTGTCAAAATCTTATTATAGTATACACACTCGTGCAAACGATTGCATTAGTGAATTCAATCATCCTTATTCAAACAGTGGTTATGTTATCGGGCAGTTACGAAGTATCTGTTTGGGCGATTTCTGGTTCTACGAAAAGCAGGAGAATTCAGCACTCGTATGGGAATTGATTCTTGAATTGTTTGAAGGATTAATAACACGTCAGTTAACAGAAGTACAAGGAGAAGATTTAATCCATACCCTGCTTGAACTGGCTGAGAAATTGCTTGCTTCAGAAGGAGATAAAGAAGCAGTTTTAATAAACTTGTTGGCTTTGATTGAAAAGAGCCTTATAAGCAAGAGCGATGCCGTTATTCGCAATTCGGGTTTCATGATCAGGGTATTCGAGGCTGCTACATGGCCAGGGCAGACAGATAAGGTTGCTTTTGATCTGGCTAAGAAAATTCTGAATGCTAATACTGATTATTGGTGTGATACAACGCACGTTGAACAATGGCTTGCTGAACGCAGTACTTTGTTCTCGGCTAAAAGCCATGAGAAATTTGCTTCCATAGGTAATAGCTACTATACAGAAATCAGGAAACAAATCTACAATGCCAATGATTGGAAAGCTCTTGCTGCAATTCCTTCATTTAATGATATTTCATTTCACATCAGGCAATTACATCATAACTTTGAAAGGTTCCATGAGAAGTTTTATTATTTGCTATATCTGTTACATCTTGATGGGATGCAAAATCAGAAAGAGGTGCTCTTGCGTGATTTTAACACCTTATTGCGGAATATTAAGAATGAACTGACAAGTGATGAGATTTTTGGGTTTCTTGATAACATTTTCAGGTTGTTTAATGACCTTAAAGCTACGAATGCCGGAACTGTGCTCGATTGTATACTTACCCTTGGGAAAGAAATGTTCCGGACTGAGAATCAGAATCATATTTCACACTTTGAAAAATTGCTTATCAGGCATGGTTTTATCGGCCCGGGGGTAGTTTACGTTAGTGCGGATTGGCAGCTTACGGTGAATGAATACCATATCAAGAATATCAGAGTGTGGATGGAACTTATTGAATATTCGCCTACTGCATTCCGTGACTTGCTTTCCGCTTTAATCATTCATTTGAGGCTGGGAGGCGTTTTTGTTTCTGATACTGACTTATTTCAACGGGATGTTACATCATTGCTGAATTCTGATATTAATCCCATCTTTAAGCAAATAAAGCAGCTTGCGCGATTATTCCCTGTTTACTTTAATGAAATAGGGGCCGAAGGGGAATTGCGTGAAGTAACTACAGCAATGGATGAGTTGTCACATCGTAATGACCGACTGATACATTTCCTGCGAAAGCAGATACATACTGAAAGTAACAATACGCATATTGACTTGGCATGGAATATCATACAGTATTGGTATGATGGGAATACGGCTAACTTGTATAAACTTCTGCCAGAGGATGTGAAACTTTCCTTGTCGGCCGATTCAGTTTGGTTTGTCCCTATTAATGAATTGTTACAAAGTTTGTGCTCAGGCAATAACTATGTACTTGATGATCTCCTGCAAATGCCTTCCGACAAGATCAAGAAGGAGATTAATGCACTGCCGGATAGCAACCCTGTTGATAAACAAAGGCTTTATTATATTTTCAGATTGCTCGAACTGCTGAAAGAGAAGTATTCATTTAATACGGTTAACCTGGGGCAGCTATTGCGAAAGTTTAATTTCTTTTCAATAAAAGAGATTGAACTGTTCCTTGGAATGCTTGAAAGAGGTAATACTGACCGGGCTTTACGGCAACTTTATATTTTCATGCGCCGTTTGAATTCGGTTATTATGGATCCTGCAAAAACGGAAGGGTGGGAGGATATATACCATAAACGTCATATTGCTATTGGAATTCCCAGCATGTATGGTAAGTATCGGGAACCTAAATTCGAAGCAATGGGGCTTGTGTTCAGGCTTGAAAAAGTGGCTGCACACTTAATGGAACAACTTATTAGTAGTATTAACCTTGACTATATTACTGCAAAAACGCTCCGGCGTATCTATGGTGTGCTTGAACTATTCAGGCAGGGACTGGAACTGGATGGTATTAGTGATCAGGGGCTTAATTCAAACCTTAAGATGTTCAGGTTTAGTCTTAACTCTGCAAGTTTCTCAGTTGACCAGTATATCAATATTCTTCAGTTCATGCTTGCGAGTGTCAGGGAAATCATCAGCAAGTATTTTTTGCGGGTTTATGATCGTCAGTTGAAAGTGGTGGTTCCACAGATTTTCCCTCAGGAAATGAAAGATGATGGGAATGAAGGCAAACAGTTTCAGGTTCGTAAATCAGAACAGTTTTACCGTGAAATGCTTTCCTCCGCTTTTTTAGTACAGTCATTGGATAACTTTCTGGCACGTATACTGGGCACTTTCCGTCAGATGGTGGATACATACCCTGATGATACCTTACGCAGTATCATGTCGTATAATACTGATATGGTAGTGTCGCCTTTATATCGAGAAACTCCTGAGATGGATAACCAGATATTTTTAGGCTCGAAGGCTTATTATCTAAAGAAGTTACTTCTACTGGGCTTCCCTATTCCACCGGGTTTTGTATTCACCACAGAAGTATTCAGACGGAGAGACGCAATTCTGAAGAATCCTTTTATGGAAAAGGAATTTGATCAGATGATTCATCGTCATATTTCAAGCCTGGAGAAGATAACGGGGTCACAGTTCGGGAATCCAAACAACCCCCTGTTGCTCTCTGTTCGGTCAGGTACTGCTATTTCCATGCCGGGTGCTATGAACACTTATCTGAATGTTGGATTAAACGATCAGATTGTGGAAACACTCAGTAAACAATATAACTTCGGATGGACATCATGGGATTGCTATCGCCGGTTTTTACAGAGTTGGGGTATGGCAGGTGGCTTAGCACGTGACGAATTCGATCAGATAATGATTGACTTCAAAACAACTTACGGGGTAAGCCAGAAGATAGACTTCACGCCTGCACAAATGCGTGAAATGGCCTTTGCCTACAAGAATATATTATTAAGCCATAATATTCATTTTAAAGATGAACCTTATGATCAGTTGAAACAGGTAATCTTTAATGTTTTTGAATCATGGTATAGTGAAAGGGCAGGAGTATATCGCGATTACCTTCAGATAGCTGACCAATGGGGTACTGCGGTAATTGTTCAGAAGATGGTGCTTGGTAATTTACACCGTACTTCAGGTACCGGTGTCCTCTTTACTCATGCGCCTGATGTGGAAAAGCCGGGTGTTCACCTTTATGGTGATTTTACCTTGTGCAGCCAGGGGGAAGATATCGTAGCAGGATTGGTAAATCCGATGCCGGTGACTGAACGACAGCGAAAAAAGATTTTCAATGATAAAGGGGTGTCATTGCAGAGCATGTTTCCGGGTATTTACAAAAAGCTACTAAATATTTCAGATGCGTTGACTGAAAAGTATGGGTTCAGCCACCAGGAGATCGAGTTTACCTTTGAGAGTGATAACCCTGATGACCTGTATATACTGCAAACGCGTGATCAGGATATCCGCCAACCTGATTTAAGCTATGTGTTTGACTGTAAATCATCTGACCTTATACTATTGGGCCGTGGTATCGGTTTGGGTAAGGGAGTGCTGAATGGAATACTGGCTTTCAATATGGATGACCTGAAATCATTCAAAGACCTGCCGGATAATAAGATACTCGTTCGTCCGGATACTGTGCCCGATGATATAGGTATGATATTTGAATGTGATGGCCTGATAACTGCCAGGGGGGGAGCCACTTCGCATGCAGCGGTGACTGCTGCAAGGCTTGAAAAAACCTGTGTGGTGAACTGTGAACAAATGATTGTAAATGAAAAAGAGAAGATTTGTACCATTAACGGTAATACCCTTTATCCGGGTGATAAAATATCGATTGATGGCAATCTGGGAAACATATACAGAGGTAATTATAAAGTTAAACTTGCTGAAATGGCATA
>JBAXYX010000030.1:0-22485 GCA_041670625.1 Lentimicrobiaceae bacterium
AAAATGGGAAAAGACCAAACCAGAAAAACAGTTTATACCTTTGGAAATAAGAAGGCCCAAGGTGATGCAGGCATGAAAAACCTGCTTGGAGGCAAAGGTGCCAACCTTGCTGAAATGAACCTTATTGGAGTACCGGTTCCTCCGGGATTTACAATTACTACTGAAGTATGTACTGACTACAATACGTTGGGGCGTGAAAAAGTAGTTGAAATGATTCAGGATGACGTGAAGGCTGCTGTAAGGCAAGTGGAAGAAATTATGGGATCTAAATTTGGCGACAAGGAAAACCCCTTATTACTTTCAGTTCGCTCAGGCGCCAGGGCTTCTATGCCGGGTATGATGGATACTGTGTTAAATCTGGGTTTGAGTGATGAAGCAGTGGAAGGTATTGCACGCAAAACAGGCAATGAACGCTTTGCCTGGGATTCATATCGCCGCTTTGTTCAGATGTTTGGTGATGTGGTTTTAGGTATGAAACCTGCATCCAAAGAAGATATTGATCCTTTTGAAGAGATCATGGAACATCTGAAGAAAAAAAGAGGGATCAAAACAGATAATGAATTCACCGTTGCTGACCTTAAAGAACTTGTTAAACAATTTAAAGTCGCTGTTAAAAAAGTTACCGGCAGAGATTTCCCAACTGACCCATGGGTACAGCTTTGGGACTCCATCATGGCCGTTTTCGACAGTTGGATGAATGAACGTGCTATTCTTTATCGTAAACTGAACAATATCCCTTCAGAATGGGGAACCGCCGTAAGCGTACAAGCTATGGTATTCGGCAATATGGGCGATAACTCCGCTACCGGAGTTGCTTTTAGTCGGGATGCCGCTACCGGCGAAGATATGTTCAACGGTGAATATCTGATCAATGCACAGGGTGAAGATGTGGTTGCAGGGATCCGTACTCCTCAGCAAATTACCAAAGAAGGCTCTTACAGATGGGCTAAACTGGCCAATGTGACTGAAAAAGACAGGGCTGCCAAGTATCCTTCACTTGAAGAAGCGATGCCTGACATTTTTAATGAGTTGTTTGAAACACAGCAGAAGCTTGAAGATCACTATCGTGATATGCAGGATATGGAATTCACCATTCAGGAAGGTAAGCTTTGGATGCTTCAAACCCGTAATGGTAAACGTACCGGCGCTGCAATGGTAAAAATTGCTATGGATATGCTTCGCCAGGGTATTTTAACTGAAAAAGAAGCCCTCTTACGTGTTGAGCCTATTAAACTTGATGAGTTACTGCATCCTGTTTTTGACCAGGCTGCCATCAAGAAAGCAAAAATAGTGGCAAAAGGATTACCGGCTTCACCGGGTGCTGCTACCGGACAAATAATCTTCCATGCTGATGAAGCCAAGAAGATGGTTGATAAAAAACACAAGGTTATTCTGGTGCGTATTGAAACCTCTCCCGAAGATTTAATGGGAATGAATGTTGCTGAAGGTATCCTTACTGCCCGTGGAGGTATGACTTCACATGCTGCTGTTGTTGCCCGTGGTATGGGTAAGTGCTGCGTGTCGGGTGCCGGTAAGCTTCAGATAGACTATAAACTCCGTACACTTACCGTGGATGGAAATATTTTCAAAGAAGGTGATTTTATTTCACTCAATGGAAGCACCGGTGAAGTATATGAAGGGAAAATAGGCACCCGTGATCCGGAATTAAGCGGCGACTTTGGGAAACTGATGGAACTAGCCGACAAACATTCAAGGATGTTAGTCCGTACCAACGCTGATACTCCTCATGATGCAACAGTTGCCCGTACTTTTGGCGCTAAGGGCATTGGTTTATGCCGTACTGAGCATATGTTCTTCGAGGGTGTGCGCATCAAAGCAATGCGTGAAATGATCCTTTCTAATGATGAAGAAGGACGCCGTAAAGCTCTCAAGAAACTATTACCTATTCAGCGTGCTGACTTTGAAGGTATTTTTGAAGCTATGCATGATTTACCGGTAACAGTTCGTTTGCTTGATCCTCCTTTACATGAGTTTGTACCTCATGAAACTGAAAACCAGCAGGAAATGGCCGATGAAATGGGCATCTCATTAAAAGAAGTTCAACAAAAGGTACAAGATCTTGCTGAAGTTAACCCGATGCTGGGACACAGAGGATGCCGTTTGGGTATCACCTATCCTGAAATATCTGAAATGCAGGCACGCGCAATTATTGAAGCAGCCTTAAACCTTAAGAAAAAAGGCATCAGGGCTATCCCTGAAATCATGATCCCCCTGACAGGTACTTTCCAGGAAATGAAACACCAGGAAAAGGTTGTTCGTGATACCATCGAAAGCGTATTTACCGAATATAACGATCGCATTGACTTTCTGGTAGGCACCATGATTGAAATCCCTCGTGCTGCTTTAATAGCTGATAAAATTGCCGAATCAGCAGAGTTCTTCTCATTTGGAACCAATGACCTTACCCAAATGACCTTTGGCTATTCACGTGATGATGCCGGTAAGTTCCTTCCTACTTACACGGATAAAGGTATATTGGAACGCGACCCATTCCAGGTACTCGACAGAGAAGGAGTAGGACAATTGGTAGCAATGGGTATTGAACGTGGCCGCCGCACGCGCCCGAATCTTAAAGTAGGCATTTGCGGAGAACACGGTGGTGAACCTTCATCCGTTGAATTCTGTAATTCAGTAGGTATGAACTACGTGAGCTGCTCACCTTTCCGTGTACCTATTGCACGTTTGGCAGCTGCTCAGGCTGTAGTTAAAGAGGAAGCTGCTACTTCTGTTGAAAAAAAAGGTAAAAAAGCTTTGAAGGAAGAGAAGAAAGCTAATAAGAAAGCCGACAAGAAAGCTGAGAAAAAGGCAGAAAAGAAAGCTGACAAAGCAAAGAAGGAAGCTAAGAAGGCAAAAAAAGCCGATAAGAAGAAATAATAAAAATATTCTTCTAAATAACGTAAAAGGCAACCTGAATAGGGTTGCTTTTTTCATTTAATTCTTATTTTTGCAATCGATTGCAGGAAGAAGCAAAACATCATCCAGATTGTTAACACATTGTATTTATAATTATTTAATCAAAAACCTTATGAGCAATTATTCTGACAACGACGTAACAGGTCATGGGAAAACCATTGATTTAACTGTTTATGGCATTCAAAATGCAAAACGCATATACTACAATCCATCCTACGAATTGCTATTTGAGCATGAGATGAATCCTGACCTTAAGGGATTTGAACGTGGAGTATTAACTAATACCGGCGCAGTATCAGTGGATACCGGTATTTTTACCGGTCGCTCTCCTAAGGACAAGTATATTGTTTATGATGATGTTAGTAAAGATAATGTTTGGTGGTCAACCATAGGTAAAAATGACAACCGACCTATAACTCCTGAATTATGGAAACATTTAAAATCAGTAGTTACCAAACAACTATCAGGTAAAGACCTGTATGTAGTTGATGCTTTTGCAGGCGCAAACCCAAATACCCGTCTGAGTGTACGCTTTATTATGGAAGTTGCCTGGCAGGCACATTTCGTAAAGAACATGTTCATCAGGCCTTCGGAAGAAGAGTTAAAGAACTTTAAACCTGACTTTATCCTCATTAATGGTTCAAAAGCGGTTAATCATGAATATAAGGAACAGGGTTTAAACTCTGAAAACTTCGTAGCTTTCAACCTTACTGAACGTATGCAGGTAATTGGGGGTACCTGGTATGGTGGTGAAATGAAAAAGGGAATCTTCTCCATGATGAACTATTATCTGCCCCTGCAGCATATTGCTGCCATGCACTGCTCAGCAAACATGGGCAAGAATAAGGATGTTGCAATCTTCTTCGGACTTTCGGGAACCGGTAAAACCACCCTTTCAGCAGATCCCAAACGCGCTCTTATCGGGGATGATGAACATGGCTGGGATGACGATGGCGTATTCAACTTTGAAGGTGGATGTTATGCTAAATGCATTAACCTGAGTAAGGAAAATGAACCTGATATTTACAATGCCATCCGCAGAGATGCTTTATTAGAGAACCTGGTAGTGTTACCTGATGGCAACATTGACTTTGCTGATGCTTCAAAAACGGAGAATACCCGTGTATCCTACCCGATTTATCATATTGATAATATTGTTAAGCCGATATCCAAAGGCGGGCATGCAACCAAGGTAATATTCCTGACTGCTGATGCATTCGGAGTGTTGCCTCCTGTTTCCATACTCACCCCTGAGCAGACCAAGTATCATTTCCTTTCAGGGTTCACTGCTAAGCTGGCAGGTACTGAAAGAGGGGTTACATCACCACAACCTACCTTTTCAGCTTGCTTCGGCAATGCATTCCTTACCCTCCACCCTACCCGTTATGCTGTAGAGTTGGTGAAGAGAATGGAAAAGTCAGGTGCAAAAGCTTATTTGGTTAACACCGGTTGGAATGGCACAGGCAAGCGTATTTCCATTAAAGATACCAGGGCCATTATTGATGCGATACTGGATGGTTCCATCGATAACGCACCCACAAAATTCGTACAGTATTTCAACCTGGAAATCCCTACCGAGCTAACGGGTGTAAACACTCATGTACTGGATCCGCGTAATACATACGATCAGCCTGAAGTATGGGATACCAAGGCACAAGATTTGGCAAAGAAGTTTATAGATAACTTCGCTAAATATTCTGACACTGACGAGGGCCGCAAGTTAATTGCTGCCGGTCCACAATTACCTGAATAATTAATGGAGTGCAGAAAAGGATGCGGTGCCTGTTGTATTTATCCTTCCATCAGCTCAGCTTTACCGGCTTTGCCGGGAGGAAAGCCTGCAATGGTGCCGTGTCCTCATCTGACGACCGACAGGTTATGCAGCTTATTTGGGAAACCTGAACGCCCCTCCGTGTGCAGTGGCTTTAAAGCTACAGAGTGGATGTGTGGCAAATCAGAAGATGATGCAATAAAAAATTTTAATTGGCTGTTATGCCCTTAAATCAATCAAACGGCTCATCTTTTAACAATACCTTATAAAATAATATGGACATATTTAAAGATTTAGTTGTTTATGACTGTTTTTTTGTTATATTTGTCATGCTAAACACTTAATTTAATTTATTATGCCTACCGGTAAAGTAAAATTTTTCAATGAGCGTAAAGGCTTCGGTTTTATCGTTGATGATGAAACACAACACGATGTTTTTGTTCACGCAACAGGATTGATGGAGAAGGTAAGTGAAAACGACCAGGTCACTTATGAAATTACGGAAGACAAACGAGGTAAGAAGGCAATTGATGTGAAAAAAATCTAATTCTGTTATTCTAGTCTTTGCATGAGCTTCCTTTATTAAGGAAGCTCTTTTTTATGTATTTACCGGTCAAGCAATTGTCAATCCATAGCATTATCTTTGCAAAAAATAACCATCTTGAACTACTTGTTAATTGAGAACCTCAGCAAATCATTCGGTGAAAAGGAATTATTCAGCAACATTACCTTCGGCATTGATGAAGGTAGCAAAGTTGCCCTTATAGCCCGTAATGGTGCCGGAAAAAGCTCCCTGCTGAATATAATTGCCGGGAAAGACCTGCCTGACACGGGTGCTGTTACTTTTCGTAAAAATATACGCTGGTCATACCTGCCGCAGAATCCTGATCTGGATGATAAAAATTCAGTGTTTGATATCCTGTTTCATTCTGATAACGAGTTTATGCGCGCTATACGCAACTATGAACTCAGCCTGAAAACATTACAGCACGACAACTCCCCGGAGGCACATAAATTCTTCGAAGAGAGTTCCACTGAAATGGAAAGAGTGGGTGCATGGGATTATGAAAATAAAATTAAGGAAATACTCACCAGGTTCAAGATTACTGACTTGGATCAGTTGGTGGGAGAATTATCAGGCGGACAGCGCAAAAAAGTATCCCTTGCAAAGGCTTTACTGGAAGAGACTGACCTGCTTATACTGGATGAGCCGACCAATCACCTGGATATTGAAATGATTGAATGGCTGGAGGAATACCTGTCACGACAAAGCCTGAGTTTGCTGGTAGTAACCCACGACCGTTATTTCCTCGACAATGTATGCGATGAGATACTGGAGCTTGACAATAATCGACTGTATCGATATAAAGGCAATTACAGCTACTTTATTGAAAAGAAGGCTGAGAGGGAGGCCATAGAGTTAACGGAGTCAGAAAAGGCCCAGGGATTATTCAGGAAGGAACTGGAATGGATGAGGAGAATGCCCCAGGCAAGATCGACCAAGTCAAAGGCCCGCGTTGACAACTTTTATGAGATTAAGGAAAAGGCTGCTAAAAAAGTAGAGAAAGGTACCGGGCCGCTTGAAGTCAGGATGAGCAGGATTGGGGGCAAAGTGCTTGAGATGAATAACGTATCCAAGTCTTATGGCGATAACATGCTGATTGAGGACTTTTCTTATATCTTTAAGAGAGGAGAAAGAGCGGGTATTGTGGGAAAGAACGGATGCGGCAAGTCAACCTTACTGAACATGATAACCGGTGAACTGTCGCCCGACGAAGGGAATATCTCTACCGGGCAAACCATAGTATTCGGATACTACTCACAGGAAGGATTTCTCCCTGAAGAGGACAAGCGGGTGATTGATATTGCCAAGGATATTGCAGAACAGATCCCCCTCGGCAAAGGCTATATGTCAGCTTCAGCCTTCCTCACACACTTTAATTTCCCCCATGAATTGCAGTACAACTATTTCTCTGCGCTGAGTGGTGGCGAGAAGCGAAGGCTGTTCCTGTTAATGCAATTACTTAAGAATCCCAATTTCCTGATACTCGATGAGCCGACGAATGACCTCGATATCTATACCCTAAACTTGCTTGAGGACTTCCTGCTGAACTATGGAGGGTGCTTGCTGGTAGTATCACATGACCGCTATTTTATGGACAAGCTGGTTGATCATGTTTTTGTGTTCGAGGGGAATGGAAAGATTAAAGACTATTACGGCAATTACACACAGTATTACCGGCTTAAACTAGCCGAAGAGGCAAAAGCAAACAGTAAAAAAGTAGCCGACACGCCCAAAAAGGTCAGGGTAAATACAATAGATAAAGAACGCAAACCATCCTTTAAGGAACGTAAAGAATATGAAAGTCTGGAACAGGATATTGAGTTTCTCGAAGAGCAGAAAGCAGCCATCATGGATAAGATGAACAGCGGCATCTGCAAACCGGAGGAACTGACTCTGCTAGCCAAAGATTATGAAACTATGGAGCAACTGATTGCAACAAAAACCGACCGCTGGTTAGAGCTTAGCTTGCTGTTTGAGTAAGTTATTTCAATAAGTCGGCAGGTTAGTTGAATAATCAGGTTGCCAGGAAAGAGCAGACCTGTAATGAATAAACCACTATGTTATTGATTACTTTATCCAATGAGTTATCAGGGTGAACGAACAAACCATATAAAAATAAACCACCCTGTTGCGAGGGTGGTTTATTTTTATATGGAGTATTAAGCTTGCAAATAATTAAAGTTGTAAATGCCTTTACGTTGAATGTTGAACTATGCATTAAGCATTACAGGCATCACGAGCATCAGGATATCCTCAGCTTTATTTTCAGGATCCACAGGACGAAGAATACCGGCACGGTTAGGGGCAGATAATTCGAGCCTGATATTCTCTGTGCTCAGGTTTACCAGCATTTCAATCAGGAAACGTGAATTGAAGCCTATTTCCATATCTTCACCGGTATAATTGCAGCTTAAGCGCTGCCTTGATTCATGAGCGAAGTCAATATCTTCAGCATCAATAAAAAGCTCTTGTCCGGTAATAGCAAGCCTGATCTGGTTGGTAGACTTATTGGCAAAGAAAGAGCCCCTCTTGAGTGCGGTTATCAATGAGAGTCTGTCAACAATCAGAGTATTGGGGTTATCAGTAGGAATAACTGCTTCATAATTAGGATAACGGCCTTCAATCAGGCGGCAGAAAAGATCCACATTATTGTACTTGAAGCGGGCATTTTTCTGATTATAGGTAATAGTGATTTCCGTAGCATCGGGACTCAGAATATTCTTGAGTTGATTGAGCGGCTTTTTAGGCATAATAAAGGAAACATTATTGTCAGCTACAGCATCCGTTCTTTTGTACTTTACCAGCTTATGGGCATCCGTTGCCACAAAAATAATGGAGTCAGTTGACAAGTCACAGTTCACCCCTGACATAGCCGGTCTTAGATCATCAGTGCCGGTAGCAAAGATAGTTTTGTTAATTGCTGATAACAACACTTCGGAAGCGAGCGTAAAGCCTGAAGTTTCTTCCAGTTCAGGAGCCCTTGGGAATTCCTCGGCATTATGACCTGTGATATGAAATTTAGCTCCATCAGCAGCTATTTCAATAACATGAGTATCATTTACAGTAAAAGTAAGGGGTGTATCACCATAGGTTTTAAGCAGTTCAAGCAGTATTTTAGCCGGTACAGCAACAAAGCCTTCATCTTCAGCCATGTTTACATCCAAGACGACCGTCATGGTTGTTTCAAGATCTGAAGCAGTGATTTTTAATGAATTACCAGCTAATTCAACTAAAAAGTCATCCAGGATAGGGAGTGTATTACTTGAATTCAGGACTCCGCTAATTGCCTGCAAATTGCGAAGAAGGTTCTGGCTTGATACTATAAATCTCATAATCAACACTTTTTTTATTTGAGTCTTCTGTTTCTAACAACGGTAAAATTAAGAAATTATTTGTCAATATAAAATAATGTAAGAATGGTTAATCACAAAACTTATCAACAACTTTATTAACTTTTAATGGTTTATCATGCTCTGCCGGACTTGGAGCTTGCTGCGGTTGTCAGCTTTACCTGCTATGCCAGGCTGCTTAACCTGTTATGCCAGGCTTCTTAATCTGCTATGCCTGTTTGCTTACCTCACTACGCCTGACGGTTTATCCTGTTACGGTTGTCAGCTTTACCTGCTATGCCACGCTTCTTAACCTGCTAAGGCTCTCTGCTTACCTCATTATGCCTGACGGTTTATCCTGTTACGACCAAAATCGAACTTCTTTTCTGTACCTGCTATTAATCGCTTAATATTTTTACGATGAGTGAACGGGATGAATATGGCAATACAAATAGACAATATTATTAGAGGAAGTCTGCTTTCATGGAATAAAAATATCACTACTAAGGGAAAAAGCAAAGAGCAAATTACTGATGACAATGAAACGATACGGGTAAAGATCATAATTAAAGTAAAACAGCCCAGTATAATGAGGAATGATGAGGGATACAGAGCCAGGATTACGCCTACCAATGATGCCACCCCCTTACCTCCCTTAAAAGAAGCAAACACCGGAAAAACATGGCCCAGTACTGCAGCGGCACCTAATGCAATGCGGTAAATAACCTCCTGATTTGGGGTAAACTCCGGATTGTTTAACCATATAGAAAGACTTACAGCTAATGCCGCTTTGAATATATCAAACAACAATACCGGTATACCAACCTTTAATCCGAGCAGGCGGATAGCATTAGTGGCGCCGGCATTACCACTGCCCATGGTACGAACATCAATATTATAAAATATCTTTCCAACCAATACAGCAGTTGGTATGGATCCGAGCAGGTATGCAATGAGTACCCCTGCAACTATCGGCATTGATCCCGGCAGGTAAGCGATGAATATACCTGCAACTGTTTGAATAGTAATCATAATTATTCTCCCCCCGTCTCTGTATTGGTTTCACCTGAGTTGTGCATCTGCATTTTACGAAGGAAAGCCATTCGTGCTTCCGGCGTAGAAATGATAAACTGGTAACCAATATCATCTTTTGTATTGAGTGTCCTTTTGTTTTCCTTTAAAGAAGCAATGATAGTATTGAATTCATTGTTTGATGAAATTGCCTGCATGTAACCACTTCCATATGAGAAGAAGTACCAGTCAGTCGGACTCAGTTCAAGATACATGTTCAGGATATCACCGGTTCTTCGTTTACCGATTTCAATATAGCCGTTTACTGAGCGGTTAACAAAATCGCCCTGAATGGTCGTAATACCCAGCTTACCATCGCTCACAAATGATTTCAGTTTACCATCCCAAACCATATTCACATCATTGAAGATGATTCGTTTATCAAGAGCCGCGGGCATTTTCTTTATCTGCCCTGTCAGATTAAGCTCCTGCAGGAATTCATTGCCGGCCTGTTCACCCAGTAAATTGACAAGCATATTATTGAATGATACTGAATTAACATCCACACTTGGGAGTTCAACCGTCTGTATATTTTCACGCATTCGAGTCATTGCCTGAGGTGAAAAGAAAAAGTCGACAGCCAGAGCCATGTTGAAGCGTGTTGAGTCAACCAGAGTAAACTGCTTTACTTTCCCATAAGCCTGAACATTCACACTACCTAATGATGTACCAATATTAAGGGCACCTTCGGCAGTGAGCACACACTGATCTGTTGAGAAAGTCAGTAAATTACCAGCTTTAGATTCGTTGTTCAGCCGTTGGTTGCTACCTGCAAAATAAACATCATTATTAGCATCATACCTGATAAAACCGTTAGTACCAATCAACAAAGTATCGCCCCAGGCTTTGGGCCTCTCAAACATCGAAGGATATATACTTGCAAAAAAGTCGGAATACACCACACCGAACAATAAAGGTGCATTGATACTGTCTCTTTCATTTAGATTGATCGGGATCCTGATATCCTGTGGATTAAGTTCGGAAGAGAAACGTACCCAGGGGAGGTCCTGTGTAAGGCAGCTATTCTGCATCAGGAACAGACCATTAAAGAACAAATCTTTACGTTCAGCCACTAATTTGATATCACCTGTAAATTTAAAATGGTCATTCAGGGGCAATACCTTTCCGGGCTTCACTGATGCTAGTCCATAACTAGTAAAGGCAGAGTCAACGGTAACCGGGTTAAAAAAGAGTGGCTGTATGTTACCTGCCACATCCACATAGTCAAGGTATCCTGAAGCAATATAATGATTACGGGAGTTAACTTTTACAGAAACATCATAGAGACGGTGATACTTGTCCTTTCGGTTTGCAATGATGGTAGCCCCTTCAAGAGGTTGCATGGCACCGTCGGACAGGATGGTAACTTTACTGTCGCCAGGAAAAATGGCAATATCAGCTACCCTGATCATTTTAACTTCACGAGCATTGATGATGTTTTCCATCATCTTATAGGTAGCTTCCATTGCGAAGAACTGCAAAGAATCCCTGGCCGGGTCAGTAGAGATAAATTCCGAACCGCTAAAGTCAAAATCAACCAATTGCTTAAAGTCGGCCGTATCAGAAAGCTCAGCACGCTTTACCAGGGAATTGGTCAGATGAAGCTCACTCTGTTCCATTCCCCATTCAATCTGGTCCATATAACAATAATACTTACTCAGCGGCAACTCAATCTTTTGGCTTTGTCCAGGAATACCAAACTTTGCTCGTTTATTCTGAAAATCAACATTACCCGCATTTACTCTAGTCATGAGAGACAGCACAGGCCGCTCCGGATAATAAAGTTTAAAATCAGTAGTGTCAGTGGAAAAAGACTGATCTCTGAAATTGAAGAAATTGGAAAGAATATCAGCATTGTCCAACCTACTCTTACCACTACCGAGTAAGCCGGCAGATGTTAAGGATAATTTACCGGTATGGAATGATTTAGCGCCATACATTTCAAACTCCCTGCCCGGAAGTGTTTGAAGTTTCATCACATCAAGCAAAGGCATCCAATACTGATGAACACCTTCAGCATATACCAGTGGGTAGCTGGGGAATCCTGCTTTCTCTTTGATGGTGAAACTCTTTAAATCGGCAACTAATGAATCAGGATAGAACAGAAAATTATCAGATTCAGAAAGTGAAGTCATAAATTCAAGCTTGCCATTACCATGGAACCCGCTGTTGTTTAATGATACCCTGGAGTAAAAAGTTCCCTGTTCATTATATACCGGAATACCCTGGGGACCCAGTGTACGCGCAAAGCCAAGAGAATAATCTTCCATTACTCTCAAAGGCTCTTCAATTACCGGCATAATAGTACCGGAGTATAGCGATCCGTCGAATTTAAGCCCTTCGGTAGTAAAGCTGTTCAAGCTATCGATAGTAAACGGATAAACCGTGTAATAGAATTTATTGCGTTTATAAGCGCCTCCTCTGATCGTATAATAATCATAGAACACAAAAGCATCACTGGTACTGTTAAACAAAGGATAGACGGGATATTTTTTAATACCTGATTTATTGGAAGGATCATCAATTAATAATTCTCCGTTTAGTGTTGCAATAACATTCTTAACGCTAACCTGGTCTATGTGTTTTGTTTTACTGTTAACCGTATCCACCTTAAAGCTCAGGGAATCAATAAAGGGCATGTTAAGTTTGAATTTATCATACTCAAAAGAGCTTTTATTGGAATAGAAACTGAAATAACCGGCATTTACCAAACCTGTAAAAACGATATCACGGTTAGCACCAATAATGATCTCTTTATTCCGGGGTATTATGCTAACAGCCTGAGCATCACTCAGTGAAACGCTGTCGACCCCCATAACCCTGATATTGAAAGTTTTCAGATTGAGTACTGCGTTAGCTCCTTTTTGAACATTCGAACTGATCTGAATTACATCATAGTCCATCTTTTTGCTCCTGGCATTGAGGTAATCATAAAGGCGCTGCTTAACTTCAATACGGTCACTTTCAATATAATAGCTTATAAATCCTCCATTTGAAAGGTTGATAACCATTGCTTTAACCTGATCAAAAGGTTTATTCATATATTGAACCAGATCAGAAAGAAAGAAGGTGGTGACTTTATTGCTTTTGGTATAGTTATATACAACATTGATAGGATTAATTTCATCAATACCCTGTAAATCGCTAAATCTATCCTCAGAGTAGAAATTTGCGGATTCAAATAAGGCCGTTTCTTTACGGTTCAGTCCCCGCAGCATTTCAAAGCTCATGCTGTCGGCACCCACTGTATAATAAAGACCCTGGACAAACATGTCAACCTTGTGGAAGGAACTGGCGAACGGGCTTCCTGCAACACCAACACCGGTGCGGAGGAGGGAAAGTTCTCTGCTTTCATCTATATACCGCAATTGAATCCCTGGATGGTAGATAGAATCAGCGTCATGGAATATAATGGCAGATGCCCTTTGCGATACCAATCTGTCGGGTCTGATAACAAAAGTTTTAGAATTTAGCCTCATCAATACATCATCACCTTTTTTAATAAATACAGTGGCTTCAGCAAATTCATTCCCTGTGCCCAATATTCGGGAACCTTCCATAGAAAGTCCTCCATAATAATCAATATTCTTGTAAAGGTTCTTTATTCCAATATCATTTGTATATGAAACAAAGCGCGGGTAAACAGATTTATCAAGCGGGACCCCTGCCAACACACGATCCTCTAGTGAACCAATTAATGGCTGGCTGAAATAGTCCTTCAGGTATAGGTTAACAGTATCCGCTTTGTAGGTTGACTGACTAAGATTAATCTTGTAAGTATTGAGTACTGAGAAAACGGTTTGTGGGTTATAACCATATTTTTCCCAGGATACCTTTCCATCCTTCCCTTCAAACCGGCCGCTGAGTGGAAACAGAAATCCTGAAGTACCTTTTATGATAATGCTGTCACGACCTGAATAACAAACGATATCAATATCCTTCAAGACCACGCTCAGCGTTGAATCATAATGGTAATTAATATTGCCTCTTCTGAATTGCCAAGAGTTGACATTTGACTTGTACATGACTTTATCGAGGTTCAGCCTTGTAGTGTTGGTAAGGAATGCGTTCATTTCCTTCAACTTCTTGGCATCAATAAATTGCACCATAGCCTGATGCCATTCCAGAATACTTTGATTTCCCGCTGTCTCAGTGAATGAATTCAGGCAGTTCAGGTAGTCCTTATACCCCATGTGAGGCCTGATCCGCTGTTTAAGGAACAAGTTTGAGGTCTTGATGATCTCTTGCTGAACAGGCTGAGTGAACTTTCCGGCTTCCCAGTTTGCAATAAAATCCTTAAGTATCAATTGGGTGGCACGGTTATTTTGCGACTCAAAGTATGTGTTAAGCTGACTAACAAAAGTAGCAGGGTCATCTGAAAAGCTTTCAGGATCCTGTTGATTGAATGAAATGAAACCGGCAGCCAGTAACCATAATAAAGATGCCAATCCCAATTTTAACAAACGCATATACCGAGTATTTTGTAGCAATGATAAGGTTTATTGATAACCAGTATCAATAATTTAAACATTTTGGAAGCAAGCAGCTACCCAACGGTTCTTTTCCTTATGTGATTTATACTTCAAACCAAACAAGGAGGTCCTTTCTTTAATAGCGTTTAGATCTTCCAAATAAAATCCACTCATGAGTAATAAGCCATTATCATTAAGGCTCTTTACATAAACAGGAATATCATTTAACAGAATATTCCTGTTTATATTAGCAATGATAATATCAAATTTCTTACCACTAAGTAAGGAAGCATCGCCAAGATAAACGTTTATAAAAGGTGTATTATTACGTTCAATATTTTCAAGTGTATTCCGGTAAGCCCATTCATCATTGTCAATTGCCGTAATTGCATGGCTGCCCCTCAGAGCTGCCAGGATGGCAAGCACACCGGTACCACAACCCATATCCAAAACTGACTTGCCTTTAACCTCTGTATCGAGCAGATATTCAATCATCAGAGCAGTAGTTTCATGATGTGCTGATCCAAATGACATTTTGGGCTCAATGATTAACTGGTATGGGTATTGATCAAGCTTTTCATGAAACGGGGCACGAATATAGCATTTGCCGGCTATGACTATCGGTTGAAAGTTTGCCTCCCACACGGCATTCCAGTCTTGTTCAGGTATTGCTTTCCAGGAGAAACTAATAATCCCTTCAGATATCCTTAATAATTCTTGGCTGTCAAGGATTGTGGCATCAAAATTATGTGAAGGGATGTAAGCAAGCAGTTCATTACTTTCCTCACTAAAACTCTCATAACCGTGCTCACTAAGCAAAGCCATCAATTGTTCAGCCAGGTCAGCATGACCCGGTTCTATCATGCATTTCAACTCAGTATACTCCATGGCTTATTTCCCGAAACTATTAATTATTTTAACAAAATCATCTGCTTTGAGTGAAGCGCCTCCAATTAACCCGCCATCCACATCAGGCTGGGCGAATAATTCAGCAGCATTGCCCGGGTTGCAACTACCCCCATAAAGGATAGAAATACTGTTGGCAGTGTCAACTCCGTACTTATCAGCTATGACTTTGCGGATGTGAGCATGCATTTCCTGCGCCTGTGCCGGGGTTGCGGTACGACCAGTACCAATTGCCCAGACCGGTTCATAAGCAATGACTAATTTGGTTATTTCATCATTCTTCAAATGGAAAAGGGCTTTTTTAATTTGTTCCTCAACAACTGCAAAATGACTATTTCCCTCACGTTCCTTCAACACTTCACCACAGCAATAAATAGGGGTCAGCTCATTCATCAGCGCTTTGTCAACTTTCAAGGCAAGCACATCATCTTTTTCCCCAAAATAAGAACGCCGTTCAGAGTGCCCCAGAATAACATATTGAACCCCGGCTGACTGCAACATTTCAGCAGAGATTTCACCGGTATAAGCACCCGGGTTATACTGACTGCAGTTTTGAGCGCCGCACTTAAAGCCATTCTGCTTTGCTATATCCGAAGCGAGCTCCAGGTAAAGAGAGGGAGGGCAGACCACCACTTCAACATTGGTATCGTCCCTGTCACTCAACAATTCAGCTATATCAAACAACAAACTTTCAGCTTCTGTGAAAGTCTTGTTCATTTTCCAGTTACCGGCAACAATTCTCTTTCTCATTTTTTATTCTTGTTTCGCCATTAAGGCATTCATCGTTTTAAACTTGTAATTCAACACTCATATGCTATTTATGAGACCATCTGCAACAATGCGCTACTATTGCGCTACAGCCCTATTATTCTTGTCCAGAACCTCTTGGACATTTCTGAGAGCATCAGCGACAATGCGCTACTATTGCGCTTCTTCATTACCCTTTGTCAACATTTCCATACGTTTAGATTTAAAACTATATACGGTTCAGAGTGTGACTCTGGGATCAAGCATTGCGTAAATAATATCCACAAATATATTAATAATTACCAAAAGTACAGCTATGAAAAGCACGGCCCCCATAACTACCGGGAAATCATACTTCTCAAGACCATCAACAATTACTACTCCCACACCTTTCCAGTCAAAAATATATTCTACAAAAACAGCTCCCGCCATTAATGAAGCAAACCAACCAGATACAGTAGTAACAATTGGATTCAAAGCATTACGCAGACCATGACGAAAAATCACCCGTCGTTCTGTTAATCCTTTAGAACGAGCTGTCCGGATATAGTCCTGCGACAGCACTTCAAGCATAGAGCTCCTGGTTAATTCAATAATAATAGCCAATGGCCTGATCCCCAATGTAACCGCGGGTAGAATAATGTTTTTCAGGTCGAGATACTCACCCTTGCCAAAGTCATCAACAGAATACAAGGAACCGAACATACTGAGCCCTGTATAATCAGCCAGCACAAAAGCAAACAGCCATGCCATCAGAATAGCCGCGAAAAAGGACGGCAACGACATACCAAGCACGGAAATGAACAAGGCAGCCCTGTCAAAGAAGCTATCCTTATGAATGGCAGTTAATACACCAATCAGGATACTTATGATTACGGCAAAGCCCATAGAAACAGTGGCCAGTAACATTGTATTAGGGAATGCTTGCGCCAATATATCTGATACTTCACGCTTGCTTTGATAGGAACGGCCCAGGTAGGGTGCTTTGGCTATTACCTGGGTATGGCCGATGGTAGTCAGCACAGAGAAAGGAGCATATTTTGCGCTGTCGGGATACCATAAGCTCTCCTTATTAGCAATATTGTGGAAAGAGACAGGTGAAATGTCATTCAAAAAGCGAAAATATTGCTCGTGTACAGGGGCATTAAGGCCTAATTCCTGTTGAATGGCCTCTACAGAAGCCATATCAGCCCGCTGACCCAGCATCATGCGAGCCGGATCACCCGGCAATATATTGAATAGGAAGAATACCAGGGTAATTACTCCAAAGAGAACGAAAACACCATAATATAACCTTCGAACTATAAACCGGAACATAAAAAATTATTGTGCAGTCATCACGTCTTTCCTGAATTCATCATATTCCATGAAATCACAATGACTCCATTTGCCTATCACTACTCCGTCTTTAAGTAGTATAAGCCCGGGATTAGATCTGACCATTGTTTTTAAAGAGACATCATCAGCCTGATATACCTGGTAATCAAGATTTAGCAGCTTGCTAATTGTATCTACCTCAGTTCCCAGTGTACTGGTAACAGCGGCAAAGCTATAACCATCTGCCTCAGCCTTTGCAGCAAACGGGATCATATCAGTCAGCCCTTTTGCTTTTGCTTTCTCAAAATCCCAACTTATCAGCAAGAACTGATAATCAGGGTTCCTGACGAGCATCTCCGTTACGTCATTTCCATCGGTATCCGTAATCTGAACATCACCACCAATAGGTTCATTAGGATCATCTATCCGCTGATCAACAAATTCCCATTGTGACATCCATACTGAATCGTTAAAAGGATAATCAGGTGACAGGTATTCTTTAGTCTCACCCGTTGCCTTATTCCGATAGGTCAGAAAATATTTAACCGGTAAAGTCTTTTCAGCATACATTTTATTACCAACCTTCCAATCCATAAAGTCGATGACAGGCAAATGCAGGTAGCAATATAAGGACAGTCCTGTAAATAATAAGATCACTATTCCGGCAGATCCATAGGAAACTAAAGTACTGTAGCGATCCCTCGTTTTATTGCGGTAAACAAGTAGTATAATAGCAGGTACCATCAATACAACATTCTTATAAAAAGTTTGCCAGTTAGTCAGCGTAATTGCATCACCAAAGCAACCGCAATCAGGGACAGGATTTGTAATCGCATCATTTAAAGTCAAGCCGGTAAAGAATAACATCACACCCATTAGGAGCCATGCATTTACTTTAGGTTTCAGGTTGAATAACACCACAAAACCCAGCACAAATTCCATGGTAGAAGCAAAAACAGAAAGTATCACTGCAAACGGTATCATCCATTCAGTACCCCATACAATGAAATAATCTTCAAATCGGTATGCAGTACCAAGCGGGTCAATACCCTTAACAAAACCCGAAAACATGAAGACTATCCCAATGATCAGCCTTGATATTAAATGAAATGCTTTCATAATTGAGGTATTTAGTTAAAACTCGTGTTTCTATTCTACGCCTTCACTAATTTTAATCAGGGCGAAGATGGCATAATTGATCATGTCAAGATAATTAGCATCCACGCCTTCCGACACAAAGGTTTTGCCTTTATGGTCTTCTATCTGCTTAACCCTGAGCAATTTCATAAGGATGATATCTGTAAAAGAATTGATACGCATATTGCGCCAGGCTTCATCGTAATCATGATTTTTGTTGAACATCAAATCCTTAGCCCGCTTGGCGTATTTATCATAAAGTATTTCAGCTTCTTTATTATCCATGTTATGCTCTTCACTTTGTCCTAATTCAAGCTGAATAAGCGCAATAATTGAATAATTTACGATGCCTATAAATTCAGGCTTTTCACCTTCTTTTACCAATTGAGTACCCTTCGTTTGAATACTTCTGATACGGTTAGCCTTGATATAGATCTGATCAGTAATTGATTCAGTACGCAGAACACGCCAGGCAGTACCATAGTCATTCATCTTTGCTAAAAATATATCTTTGCACTCATAAATGACGGAATCAAACTGAGCAGAGGTTTCATTATTCATATACAGATAATAATTAATAAGTTAACGTATTAGTATTCTTAATGGCAAATATAACAGGTTATACTGAGAATCGAATGAATTTTTTAGAAAAGCAATCTATAAAATGCGGATCAAAAGAACTAGATCTGTCTAAGCCCGTAGTGATGGGCATTTTAAATGTAACACCTGATTCATTTTTTGATGGTGGAAAAAATGAGTCTCCTGTTGCTGCATTATTAAAAGCTGAGCAATTAGTAACTGAAGGTGCCGCTATTATTGACATAGGCGCTTTGTCAACCCGACCCGGAGCAGAGACCTTAAACACTGGAAGTGAAATCAAGCGGCTTATTCCGTACTTAAAGTTGATCAGGAAGTCCTTTCCGGAAGTGATTATATCTATTGACACTTACCGTTCAGAGGTAGCCCGTGCTTCTTTACAGGAGGGTGCTGATATCATTAATGATATTTCAGGAGGTATGCTTGATCCTGCAATGGTAGACTTTATGTGCCATCAGGATGCAGCTTACATATTGATGCATATGCAGGGAACCCCTGAAACCATGCAGCTAAACCCCGTATATGATAACGTAATTAAGGAAGTTGGTGCGTTTTTTATGCACCAGTTAGCATTCTTTAAAAAAGCATCTAAACAGAATATTATTCTTGATCCTGGTTTCGGCTTCGGTAAGAATATGGATCACAATTTCCGTTTATTGAGTTCAATAAATGACTTTGCATCATTAGGATACCCGGTACTGGTAGGAGTATCACGCAAATCGATGATCAACAAAGTGCTGGGCACCACCCCTGATACCGCACTTAACGGTACAACAGTGATAAACACGATTGCACTGATGCACGGTGCACATATACTCAGAGTACATGATGTAAAGCCTGCTATGGAAGCTATTAAATTGGTGAATCAATTCAGGCAATCCAATCTTATTGATTAAATTTGCAAAAATGTTAAACAGATGATTGAATTAGCTCTTCCTTTTTTTATCGGTTTACGATTACTTGATGTTATCGACATCTTTCTGGTAGCCTTGTTGCTATATGAATTGTATAACCTTGTTAAAGGGACTGCAGCTATCAATATACTGCTGGGGATTATTGCCATCTTCCTTGCCTGGCGATTGGTAAAGATTCTGGAGATGGAACTTCTGTCGGAAATACTGGGTGCCTTTATCAGTGTGGGGTTCATTGCATTGATTGTGGTATTCCAACCTGAGATCAGGAAGTTCCTTTTATTGGTAGGTACTCCCAATTTTATTAAGAAGAAGAACAATCGCTTCCTGTTCTGGAAGATAAGATATACTAATGATGAGAATCTTAGCATAGACCCTATTGTACAAGCATGCCATAAGATGTCGAATTCAAAAACCGGTGCATTAATTGTAATCGGAAAAATAAATGAGCTTGCTGAATTTATAGAATCAGGTGAAACAATAGATGCCCGGATATCAGAACAACTCATTGAAAACATATTCTTTAAAAACGCCCCCCTGCATGATGGTGCCGTAATCATTATGAACAACAAGATTAAGGCTGCCAGTTGCATTTTACCGGTCTCTAAAAATGCGGACTTCCCTGCTAACTTCGGACTACGTCATCGGGCAGCGGTAGGTATTACTGAAAAATCAGATGCCATAGCTCTGGTCGTTTCCGAGCAAACCGGGCATATATCATGGTGTAAAGAAGGCCATATCAATACTGATTTACAGCCATCACAACTTAAAACTTTGTTAGAGGATGAATTTAATCTAATAGCTGCTCAAATAATAGAATAAGTCACACAGCAAAATTATATTTCAGGAGTCGAACTTATCAGCACTCAACTTATCAGCATCAGCACTAAGCCGGTCAGTTCCTGTGCTCAGCTTTTTCAGTATTTGTACTCAACCGGTCAAGTCCCGTACTCAGTTTGCCAATATCTTTACAAAGCTGGTCAGTATCTAAAATCAGTTTGTCAGTTACACTACTCAGCCGATTAGTCTTAGTCTATGCGCTCAATTTTTTCAGTATCAGCACTTAAACGGTCAATATTGTTTCAACACCTATTAACTAATAGCGTAGCTTCAAACACCCATACAGTATTAATTTCCTGTCAACGTATTATTTAACCGTAGCGGCATTCTTTTCAGCAGCAGCTTTTGCCTCAAACTCACGAACAAGTTCTTCAGGTGATTTACCCAGGTTATTAATAGCAGCCTGTGCATCGTCAGCTAATTCGTTATCAGGGAAACGTGAAATAAAGTCACGGTATGTTGATGCTGCTTCCCCTAAATTGTTAAGCAGGTTCTCATAAACATACGCTTTCAGGAATATAATTTCAGGCAATTTGGAACTCTGGGAATATTCATTGATGGAACGATCAATAAGCTTCATTGCCTTTTCACCATTATTGGTACCAATGCACAAACTAACTGCATTGTATAGATAGGATGGTGATGCAGTATCTGCAGGGAATTTGTCAACGAAACCAATATATAAGTTGAGCAGCTCATCTAACTTTTGCTTGTCAGGTGATGCGTCCTGTCCTTTTAACTGATCTTCCAGCTTTTTTATTTTTGATGCTTCTCTGTCGCGTGGGGAACTACAACTAACCATTAATACCGTAAAAGTCAATAAAAGAACTGAAATGTACCTGTTCATAATCATCTGTTTTTAGGAAATCTTCCTCTTGGCAAGAGGAAATATCATTTTATAATCTGTTTTAACCAATCCTTTGGTTATGTCACTCAGCTTGCGTTTAATCATAATCCGGCGCAATGAATTAACATGGTCCACAAAGAGTATTCCTTCCAGGTGATCGTACTCATGCTGGATCACCCTGGCATTATTACCAGTGAACTTTTCATCATGGAATTCAAAATTCTCATCATAGTATTGAATATGAACTTCCGACTTACGTATGATGTCTTCCCTGATTTGAGGAATACTCAGGCAGCCTTCATTGAATGCCCATTCCTCACCTGTTTCATCAATTACTTTAGGATTAATCAATACCCGCTTCATGTTTTTTTCAGCAGGATAATCTTCTGAATAAGGAATAGTATCAATAACAATCATCCTTATACTCCTGTTTACCTGTGGTGCAGCTAATCCTACACCATTTGAAGCGTACATAGTTTCAAACATATCAGCTATAAATTGCTCCAACCCGGGGTAATCTTTATCAATATCAACTGCCACCTTTCGCAGAATAGGATGGCCATATGCAACAATCGGAAATACCATATCTGATCTTTTACTTTTCTTTAACTTTTCTGCAATCTATTTACTCTGTTAACTATTAATTCTGCTATCCTTAATCCTGTCTACCCTTAATCTCGTTATCCTTAAACCAAGTTAACCCTAAGCTCTCTTGTTCCTTGCTCCGGATATCTCTAACTCTGTATTACTTTAATCCTGCTATCCTTAATCTTGCTATCCTTAAACCAGGTTAACCCTAAAATCTCTTGTTCCTTACTCCTGATATCTCTAACTCTGTATTACTTTAATCCTGCTATCCTTAATTCTGTCAACCCTCATTCTCGTTATCGTTAAACCAGGTTAACCCTAAACTCTCTTGTTCCTTGCTCCGGATATCTCTAACTCTGTATTACTTTAATCCTGCTATCCTTAATCTTGCTATCCCTTAATCTCGTTATCGTTAAACCAGGTTAGACTTAATTATATTTTTATCAGATTACT
>JBAXYX010000031.1:0-22127 GCA_041670625.1 Lentimicrobiaceae bacterium
CAATGCTGTTGTGCAAATGAAAGAGAGGCAGTAAAAAAAAGAAGTGAAAATAGAATTGCTTTCATAACTATAAGGTTTGTTCAAAATTAACAAAAATTGTTCATGATTCAACAACACCATTTAGATCATACATGTCAGAACCTGTGATCCTGACTTTCACAAATATGCCCGGCTTCAGGCGATTGTCAGGATCTGATATCAATACTTCATTATCAACTTCAGGTGAATCAAACTCTGTGCGTCCAATCCACAAGTCCTCTTCTTTGCGGTCAATAATTACCTTAAGTACCTGGTTATGGAGTAATAAATTCCTTTGTTCTGAAATATCCTGTTGAAGGGTCATCAATTGCTCGGCACGCCTAGCCTTTATTGCCGGTCGAACATTGTCGATTAACTTATAAGCAGGCGTATTTTCCTCATGTGAATAAGTGAATACCCCCAAACGCTCAAACTTGTAATCACTAACAAACTGTTTCAGCTCATTGAATTCTTGGGCTGTTTCACCGGGATAGCCCACAATCAGACTGGTACGAATGGCTATATCCGGAACTTTGTTACGGATCTTATCTATCAGTTTACGGGTACTATCACCATTTAATCCACGTTTCATTGAAAGCAGTATCCTGTTATTAATATGCTGCAATGGGATATCCAGGTAATGGCATATCTTTGAACCGGACTTCATCACATCAAGAACTTCCATCGGAAAACCTAAAGGGTAAGCGTAATGCAACCTGATCCACTCAATTCCTTTTACTTCTGATAATTTTTCGAGCAGTAATGGCAATTGTTTCTTACCATTCATGTCAACCCCGTAATAGGTCAAATCCTGAGCAATAAGCATTATTTCCTTAACCCCTGAAGCGGCAAGGAATTCTGCTTCACGGACTATATCATCTATTGGTTTAGAAATATTTTTGCCTCTGATAGACGGAATAGCACAAAATGAGCATTTATGATCACAACCTTCTGATATTTTCAGGTACGCATAATGTGAAGGGGTTGTGATGATACGTTCACTCAGCAACTCCTTCCTGAAAGGAGCATTTAGAGTTTGGAGCAATGCGTTCAGGTCATTGACCCCGAAAAAGCCATCTGCTTCAGGTATTTCAACACGCAGTTCGTCTTTGTAACGTTCTGAAAGGCAACCCATAACATACAACTGTTTTACCTTGCCTTCCTTGCGTGCTTCGGCCCAATGTAATATGGCACTAATAGATTCTTCCTTAGAATCATTGATAAAACCACAAGTATTAATGATAATAACATCTGATTCAGCATCGGTATCATGATTGATATCAAACCCGGCAGCCTTAAGCTGACGTAACATGAATTCTGAATCGACCAGGTTTTTAGCGCAGCCTAATGTTATAACATTTACCGACTTATGGTTAACAAGTTTTGTCTTCAAAAAATGAGTAAATTTAGTTTATGAAAGTACTCAAGCATTAAAGAGCGAATCAACAAATTCCTCTTTAACAAATGCTTGCAGGTCTGTTATTTTTTCGCCAATGCCGATGTATTTAACAGGTATTTTAAACAGATCACTGATGCCAATCACCACACCTCCTTTGGCGGTACCGTCAAGTTTAGTAAGTGCCAGGGCATTAACCTCAGTAGCAGCCGTAAATTGCCGGGCCTGTTCAATAGCATTTTGACCGGTTGATGCATCCAGTATGAGCAGTACTTCCTGTGGAGCATCGGGTAATAACTTCTGCATTACCGTACGGATTTTGGACAATTCGTTCATCAAACCGACCTTATTATGTAATCGGCCGGCAGTATCAATAATCAACACATCAGCTTTACGGGCAATAGCTGATTTCAAAGCGTCATAAGCTACAGACGCAGGATCAGCGCCCATACCCTGGGTAATGCAAGGTACTCCTACCCTTTCGGCCCATATTTCAAGTTGTGAAACAGCAGCAGCTCTAAAGGTATCTGATGCGCCCAATACAACGCTTTTCCCGGCTTTGGTAAATTGATAGGCAAGTTTGCCAATGGTAGTAGTTTTACCCACCCCATTCACACCAACTACCATAATCACATAAGGGAATTCACGTTTGGGAAAATTAAAATCATTGATAAGGTTAGGATGTTCTGTTTCGTCGAGCAGTGCAATAATCTCTTCTCTGAGTATTCTGTTCAATTCACTAGTACCCAAATATTTATCACGGGCAACTCTTTTCTGAATTCTTTCAATGATACGCAGGGTAGTTTCCACACCTACATCAGAGGTGACCAGTATTTCTTCCAGATTATCAAGAACCTCATCATCAACCGTAGATTTACCGGCTACAGCTTTTGATAGTTTACTGAAAAAGCTATCCTTAGTTTTTTCAAGCCCTTTATCAAGTTCTTGTTTTTTATCCTTTGAGAAGAAAGAAAGTAACCCCATAACCTATACTGTAAAAATAAACCTAAACAAAAATAGCAAAAATGCCTCAATAACTGTCTGATATAAAATGAAAAGCAGGGTCTTTTCTATAAGTAAGAAAAGGCCCTGCTTAGTGTTTCCTTAAAAGAATTACTTTTTCGAAAGGTAATCTTTAACCTGATCGTTAGGTAAAATAGTTTCTTTAAATGAATAGGCACCGGTTTTCTCTGACCTTATCATACGGATTACTTTTGCAAAATCTTTCCCTGAGGAAGTCCTAAGGGTTGCAACAACTTTCTTTGCCATGTGCTATATTATTTAATTTCTTTGTGAATAGTCATTTTCCTAAGAATAGGATTATATTTCTTAATCTCAAGTCTCTCGGGAGTATTTTTCTTGTTCTTGGTAGTAATATACCTTGAAGTGCCTGGCATTCCGCTTGCCTTATGTTCGGTACATTCCAGAATTACCTGAATTCTTGCTTCTTTGCTCTTCTTAGCCATTGTTGTAAAGCCTTTAAATTTTAGGACTGCAAAAATACAAAATATATTGAATCTTCCAAATGACTTTGCAAAAAAACTTTCCAGTTCTTTATGATCCGCCTTTTTGGTTGACTAATACGCTAAATTTGCTTGTCATTTTCAGAATGCAAAAGTAGTCAAATTCCATTAATAATCAAATGATGCAGTGGGAAGTTTACATTAAGGGTTTTAAAGCTTATATACAGATTGAACGTTCGCTTTCAGCTAATACCATTAAAGCATACTGTAGGGATATTGAGAAATTGGCTCATTTTTTATCTTCTGTTCCCGGTGAAATACAGCCAAACCAGGTTAAACTTACTCATTTGCAGAAATTTGTCAAGACGTTGTCGTCTCTGAAGATCGAAGCAAGCAGCCAGTCACGCATTATATCAGGGATACGTTCATTTTTTAGGTATCTGGTTATAGAAAATGAAATAAGAGATGACCCAACCCAACTTTTAGATATGCCCAAAATTGGCAGGAAGCTTCCTGAAGTGCTTTCGCGGAAGGAAATAGAGAAAATGATTGCTTCTATTGACTTGAGCAATCCTCTTGGTGAACGAAACAAGACTATTTTAGAAGTGCTTTATGGTTGTGGGCTTAGGGTTAGCGAATTAACGAATATGAAACTAAACAATTTGTACCTTGACGATGGTTATATCATTATTATCGGCAAGGGCAATAAGCAACGGCTGATTCCTATCGGCCCTAAGGTTTCCGAACAAATTTTACGTTACAAGAATCATGTTCGCATACATCTTGATATTAAACCGGGACATGAAAATTATCTCTTTCTGAATCATTACGGCAGGAAGCTGACTCGTGATATGATCTGTAAGATAATCAAGAATATAGGGTATCAGGCAGGAATCACCAAAACAATAAGTCCTCACACTTTCAGGCATTCATTTGCTACCATTTTAGTTGAAAATGGAGCTGACCTGCGTGCTGTTCAGGATATGCTGGGGCATGCCTGTATAACCACTACAGAAATATACACCCATATTGACCGTGAATTTTTGCGTGAAAACATTTTGAAGTATCACCCTCTCAACAAACCTCACCCTAAGAAATGAAAAGCAATATTTCCCACTCAGATTCTTCTTTTGAGAAAGCGTAAATGCAATTAAAACTCAAATATGGGTGACGCTTATAGCCAATAGTGATCTGATAAGACATGATGATAATCATACCGATGACTTGTGCTTTATCGGTATCATATTTGGACCATTAGTTTGTAATTTGCTTATAATCAGTTTGTATTAGTCATGAAGAAGGAAAATAAATACTCCAAAAGCTGTCCGGGAAAAAGGCGAATTCTTTAGCAATAGCAATAAACCAGACTTGTTGAAATAAACCCCCTGAAACTGCCAAACCGAATTTGCATATCATTCCAATTTTTAGTTAACACGGATTAAACACGGACTTAACACGGACTATATACGCATAAATGCGTTTAAACCTCGTATTTAATCCTAATTTAGTACGAAATGGCACGATATTTGATGTATATTATTACACTTAAAACAGAAAACAATGGCTATTGTAAGAAAAGGAGAAACCCTGTCGGGTACCGTCGGACAGGTAGTATTATATGAAATATACGGTAAGAAAGCTATGCGCACTTTACCCACAGGCGTTCGTAAAATCAACTCCACCAAAGTTAAAAAGGCGCAGAGTAACTTCGCCTTCGTGATGTCGCTGATGCAGATGTTCAAGGAACACATCACCATAGGATATGGCGAAGCAGCTTACAGACGCTCGGCATTTCAGGAAGCTATGTCGGCCAATTTGGCCAACTACAACAATGCCCTTCGGGAGCAGAAAGCCGAAGGTTTGGCCTGGCTCACCCTGAGCAAAGGACGGTTGTCGGGTGCCGGGGAGTTACATGCAGAACTAAACATCCCCAACAGGCTCACCATTATCTGGCAAGACACCCAGCCTGACCTCGCCTTCCGTGATGATGACATTGTCATGTTGTCAGTCGCCACCACTGATAAAGCATACAGTCATGTAAACACCCATGCTGCCACCCGTCGGGATGGAATCATCGAGTTGGATTTACCTGCCGAAGCAGTTGGGAAAGAACTTTATGCATTCATCACTTTCAAGAGAGCAGAAGGGAAAGGGAAGATTTTTACCGTATCGAACAGCCAGGGGGTAATGATTGGTGAGTAGCGAGTAGTGAGTAACCTTCAGCCACGTAATCAGGCAGGTTAAAATAAAAAAGCAGGATAAGTACAACTTAACCTGCTTTTTCATAATGACCTAATAATTATTCTTCTTCATCTTCATCATCAAACTCTTCAATTTCACCGTCTTCGTTAACAAATACACCCCAGTTAACGGTAATCAGTTCATCATCCTGAAAATAGAAATCAATCAAACCTTCATCAAAGGAGACTCTTTTCTCACCCCATTCTTCAGTTTCAGAATCCATTTCAGTCAGACCATTCTCTTTCATCAGGTCAATAATCTGCTTTTCATTCAATTCAAAAACAAGTTTACCAAATAAAGTAGTCTTGGCATTGTCAGTTTCGAAGCATGATAACACATGATTGTTTTTACCCTCAAAGAAAATAGTCAATCCTTCTTCGTCATATTCCCAAAGGACTGTATCAAGTTCTTCATCTATTTCTTCACCTTCTTCACTCAATTTTTTAATCTCCTGTGGTTTGCCCAAAGTCTTTTCAACTGTAGCGGGTGTGTCACCAAATTTAAGGTCGTTAAGTCCTTCGAGGAGAAGGATTTCCATATTCAATTTTTCCATACTAGTTGGGTTTGTTTTATATTTAAAAGTTATAAGTTCATGGTCATTAAATTAATTAAAAGGTGAATCAGGCTCCTTTTTCATGTGATTATAAGCTAATCTACTAACAATCCTTGGACAAAACTTATTTAGGAACACAGTAAATTTACCTTCCCAAAAAGTAAGCACCAAAGAATCTTTTCTTCTGTATGTTGCATTCACAATCTTAATAGCAGCAGTTTCAGCTGTCATCATTTTACTTTCTTCACGTGGAGTTGCACCTTGGGGTTTACCGTTAGCGGTGAGCGCAGTATTACGAATATTACTTGCCGTAAACCCTGGTGCAGCAACTAAAACGTGCAGCCCGGTGTGCAGATTTTCACAACGCAAGGTGTCAAGGAAACCTCTAATAGCATACTTTGATGCCGAGTAACCGGTACGTCCGGGAAGCCCGATATAACCAGCAACTGAAATTATTCCCACCACACTGCCCTTACTCTTGAGTAGGTATGGTAAAGCAAATTTGGTGCAATTAACGGTCCCCCAGAAGTTAATGTCCATTAACTTGTGTATTACACTAAGGTCAGTATCTTTAAAAGCCGCTCTCATTGAGATGCCGGCATTATTAACAAGCACATCAATGTGTCCGTACTTGTCAATTGTTTTTTCAATCAGTACCTTACAATCGTCCACCTTACTAACATCAGCAGGAATACCAAATATCTCGATTCCTCTTCGCGAAAGTTCCGATACAGCATTATCAAGTTTCTCAATATTCCTGGCAGCGATGGCTATTTTATCACCGCGCCGGCCAAATTCAGCAGCTAAGGCAAAGCCTATACCCGATGATCCTCCGGTGATTAATACTACTTTATTTTTCAATTCTTTGTGTTTTAAAAAACAGTGCAAGTTATCATTTTTTCCTGTTTAACACATTAGAGCAGTTATAAACAATCAATGAAAAACCTGAATAATCCTATCATAGGATCCTAAAATTGCAGACTGCTATCCTCAAATTTGCCACGGCTATTTTACTTTACCTTAGTTTTTTCCGTTTGTTCCTTTATCCAATTAGTCATTGTTCCCAATGCTACCGGCGAAGTTGTTTGTTCAATCGTTGAATACTCATCAGGAGTACCCTTAGAGCATTCCTGGAAAATGTGATTCAGACCCGGTAATTCCCGGATGGTAAATTGAGTATTTCCACCTTTTGTGAGGGCTTTTTCAATAGCTTCAAGATTGACCTTTGAGGGTACTTGTAAATCCTTTGACCCGTTGATGGCCAAAACCGGACATTTTACCTGCTCTAATACAATAGAGGGATCATGGCGGATAAAATACAGCATCCATGGATTCATCATTTGGGCTACCATGAAGTTAATATATTCATCATCACTCATTCCTTCAGGTCTTTCCGATGCCGGGATATCGTTTAATATACTTTTAACATAGCTTGTAAGCTTTGTTTTAAGAGAATCCTGATCAGTAGTGGCTATGACTATTTCAAATGCTTTTTTATTTGCTGCAATCATCTTATCAACTTCAGCTTCATCCACACCTGATGCTTTTGAAATCAGTTCCTCTTGCAACAAGAGCAATTTATCACCCCTGATACCTGTACCGGCCATAAGAACTATAAAAGCAATATCTTTCGAATCAACAGCTACCATAGGGGCAATTATGCCGCCTTCACTGTGGCCTATAAGTCCCAGATTCTTTTGATCAATTTCTTTCCTTGATTTCATATAATCAACAGCAGCCATAACATCACCGGCTAAGTCAACGGTATTGGCGCTCATGAAGTTACCGGTTGATTCACCTGTACCCCTGTCGTCAAAACGTAAAACAGCAATTCCATGGCGGGTTAAATAATCAGCAATTACTAAAAATGGTCTGTGTCCCACTAATTCCTCATTTCTATCCTGAGGGCCACTGCCTGATATGAGTATAACTGCCGGGAACTTTTTCCCTTTAGAAGGCATTGTAATAGTGCCGGCTAACGTATCGTTGTCCTTTGTATTGATAAATTTAACATCTTCTGTTTTATATGGATATGGTTTTACAGGATCCTGTGGTCTGACAATTACCTCTTTTTGTGGAATATCTTTTGTCAAATCAAGAGGAAAGGATTGGCCACCCTGGGTGAAAGTCCCGGCTATTTTACCTTCATTTTCCACTTTCCCCGTGTATTCAATAAATGCATTGGTAATAGTCAGTTTAAGGTCAGGATAATTTACGGTAGTGAAAGTTACAGGAATGCCAAAGACTTTCTGGTCAGGACTATCCATGGTTGAAGAATAACCGGCATCAGTTTTTGTCAGATTAAAAGTTATTCGCATTTGGGTACCCTGAATTTTCAATAGCCCATTCCATTGCCCCGAAATATCCTGCGCGAAAGTAAATGTACTGATCAAGAGTACAATTAGCAATAAAGTGAATTTCTTCATTTCTAAATAGATTAGGTTGTAAAGTCAAAGAAACATGTAAGAATTAGTAAATCAAACAAAGCTGACCCTTACAGTAATGTTACGTCAAATAAAGCTGACCCCTAAAGTAATGATACATCAAACAAAGCTGACCCTTATAGCAATGGTACACCAAATAAAGTTAACCCTTAAAGTAATGGTACTTCAAATAAAGCTGACAAAGGTAATGAATTAACACAGAAAAGACTTTCATTTAGGTCAGGATTGAATAAGGTTTGGATCAGGTTTGGATTAGGTTTGGATTAGAGTTGGATCAGGGTTGGAACAGGTTTGGATTAGGGTTGGATTAGGTTCGGAAACAGTCGAATCATATCTGAACCTGATCTGTATTTGATGCATTGTTGTTACAAAGTTACTGCATCCTTCTTAGTCGGCGGGCAGTTTCGTTAGTGTAGTTGTAAAGTTCCTGTAAAGTTCCTGTAAAGTTCCTGTAAAGTCATGATATAGTTCCTGTTAAGTCATGGTAAGGTTCCTTTAAAGTTCCTGTAAAGTTCCTGTAAAGTTCCCATAAGGTACCTTTAAGGTTCCTGTTAAGTCATGGTATAATTCCTGTAAAGATGTCTAAACGTTAATGATTAAGTGATTAATAAATAAGGTTTCGTTAGAGTATAGTGAACATGGTTGATCATGTTTCAATCATTGATAAGTGCTAAACCGGCAATGCCCAAGAGTAAAAAAGGCTAAATTTGTATGCATGAAACAACAAGTACTAATTGAAGTGTGTGCTGATGGAATTGATTCAGCAATAGCAGCTCAAAAGGGAGGAGCTCATCGTATTGAATTGTGCAGTGCTCTGAGTATTGGTGGTTTAACTCCTTCAAAAGGATTAATGGAATCAGTGATTTCTTGCCTTACAATACCTGTGAATGTGCTGATAAGGCCACGTGAGGGTGATTTCCTTTATAGCTCATCAGAGTTTAATGTGATACAATCAGATATCGTTGCGGCCAAAGAAGCCGGCGCAAGCGGCATTGTGATAGGTTTGTTGAATTCAGATGGTACTGTTGATACCTTAAGGATGAAAGAATTGACAGACTTGTGCAGGCCTATGTCCGTAACTTTTCACAGGGCATTCGACATGACAAAAGATCCGCAGGAAGCGCTTGAGCAGATTATTAAGCTTGGTTGTGATCGTATACTCACCTCAGGGGGTTACATCAGTGCATTTGCAGGCAAAATCATGATTGCATCACTAGTCAAAAAGGCAAATAATCGCATAGTGATCATGGCCGGTGCCGGTATTAATGAAAGTAACTTCATGGAACTTGCTCATACAACCGAATGCCCCGAATATCATCTTTCAGCTTCAGGAAGGCGTCATGGCGAAATGAATTTTATGAATAAACAGTTGTCTGCCGTTTTCCCTGACTCCTACCCTATTACGGATATTAGTAAAGTTGAGGCCATTTGCAAGTTAGCTGCATCCTTGTGAAGTTTTTAAATTTATTTAAAAATGATTATTAAATTTGAAGTGTAATTTAAACCACTCACCCCATAAAACTGCCATTCATGTCAATTCGTAAACTCCTGCTTTCTCTGTTTGCCATTATCACTTTGGCACAATTAGTTAATGCACAATCTAATCCCTCCCGGTTTGTAAATCCATTTATAGGTACCGGCGGACATGGTCATACTTTTCCCGGTGCAACAGTGCCATTTGGCATGGTGCAGTTAAGTCCTGACACAAGGCTTGAAGGTTGGGATGGTTGCAGCGGTTACCATTATAGTGATAAGTACATCTATGGATTTAGCCATACCCATTTGAGCGGTACAGGATGTTCCGATTATGGTGATTTGTTGCTGATGCCTTTTTCAGGGAAAACAGTTTGGAATAATGGGTATAATGGTAAATCGGGATACCGTAGTAAGTTCAGCCATAAAAACGAAACAGCTTCGGCCGGTTACTACAGTGTTAAATTGGCTGATGATAACATTGCAGTTCAATTAACAGCCACTGCTCGTGCCGGAATGCATTCCTATCTATTCCCGAAAGGTGATTTGCAGCAGGTGATGATTGATCTGAAGCATCGTGATGAGGTTACCAATTCATGGATTAATGTAGTTTCAAATAATGAAGTGGAAGGTTTCAGGGGTTCTACTAATTGGGCAAATGATCAGCGTGTTTATTTTGTTATTCGATTTTCACGTGATATCAGGCAGATTACCATGGCTCTTGACGACAAAGTAACCGATCAAAAAGTCAGATTGGAAGGTAAAAATGTTAAAGCTGCACTGAATTTTGGGAATGCAAATAGTGGACCTTTGATTATTAAAGTAGGGTTATCGGCCGTCAGCACTCAGAATGCAAGAGAAAACCTGGAAGCTGAGATACCGGGATGGGACTTTCAAGAGGTCAGATCAGAGGCTACGGCCCTTTGGAACCGGGCTTTAAGCAAAATTGAAGCCGTTTCAGATAATACGGATGATTTGACGGTATTTTACACTGCTTTATATCACACCATGGTCAGCCCCAACATCTATAATGATGTGAACGGTTCCTATCTGGGACGTGATTTAAAACCCCACAAGGCTGATTTTAATTATTATACCGTATTCTCCTTATGGGATACATACAGGGCCTTACATCCGCTCTTTACTATCATTGATCAAAAACGTACCAATGATTTCATCAACACGTTCATTAAACAGTATGAACAGGTAGGCCTGCTTCCCGTATGGGAATTGAGCAGCAATGAAACATACTGCATGATTGGATACCATTCTATACCTGTTATTGCTGATGCTTATTTAAAGGGAATAAAAGGTTATGATGCTGAAAAGGCTTTAAAAGCGATGCTGGCCAGTGCCATGAATGACCGTGGCGGAATGCGGTTTTATAAAAAGTATGGGTTTATACCCTCAGAATCAGAACCTGAATCAGTTTCGAAAACTTTAGAGTATGCTTACGACGACTGGTGCATTGCAAAGATGGCCGAAGCAATGGATAAGCAAGGTATTGCGGATACTATTATGTTACGTGCTCAAGGGTATAAGCATCTGTTTGATCCTGCAACCGGATTCATGAGAGCGCGCTATAACGGAACTTGGTTTATGCCATTTGACCCTCGTGAAGTTAATTTTAATTATACGGAAGCTAATTGTTGGCAATATAGTTTTTATGTACCCCAGGATATGGACCATTTCACTCAGTTGCTCGGCGGAAAGTTGGGGTTGGATAAAAAACTGGATGGCCTTTTCACTGCTGAAACTGCTACTACCGGCAGAGAACAATCAGACATTACCGGTTTAATCGGTCAATATGCTCATGGTAATGAACCCAGCCATCATATTGCCTATTTGTACGACTATGCCGGTAAACCTTGGAAAACGCAGGAAAAGGTTAACTTTATTATGCATAACTTCTATACCAATAAGCCTGACGGGTTAATTGGCAATGAAGATTGTGGACAGATGTCGGCATGGGCAGTTTTAAGCTCTATGGGTTTCTATGCTGTATGCCCCGGTAGCAATCAGTATGCTATAGGTAAACCGGAGTTCAATCAAATCACCATCAATCTTGAGAATGGCAATAAGTTTATGGTTAAAGCCCGGAACCTTTCAAATGAAAACATCTATATACAGTCAGCAACTCTCAATGGCAAACCATACCAAAAGTCATACATCACGCATGAGGATATCATGAAAGGCGGAGTACTGAGTTTTGAAATGGGTAAACAAGCTAACACAACCTGGGGAACAGGTGATGGCAACGAACCTTCAACCACTATTAATACTAACATAGTTCAGGTAGCTCCTATTATTGAAGATTATAACCAGATGTTTGATGAACCGGTAGCTGTTAAGATAAAGGCAACTGATAATGCCACAGTCAGGTACACCCTTGATGGAACAGAACCAACAGAACAATCAACTTTATTCACAAAGCCTTTCATGATTGACAAATCAACTATTGTGAAGTTCAGAGCATACCATAAAGGATTGATCCCATCAGCAGCCCAGCAAGCTATTTATACAAAGAGACCTCAAAACATTAGCTTAAAACTCAATACGAAATATGAGCCGCAGTACTCAGGTAGCGGTGTGAATACATTAATTGACGGATTAAAAGGAAATGAAGATTTCAGACTCGGAGGATGGCAGGGTTACCAGGGAGTAGATGTTGAAGCTCTGGTACAGTTAAGTAATCGGGAGCCTGTAAAATCTGTAACCATAGGCTTTTTTCAGGATATTAATGCATGGATCTTTATGCCTGAAAAAATTGAGCTTTGGAGTTCATCGGATGGGATAAATTACAAACTACTAAGTACTATAACTAATGATGTTCCCAAAGATCAATGGGGTGTTGTGATTAAAAACTATACTTTTACCATTCCTTCAATTGATGACCGATACTTTAAAATAAAAGGTGTTAATATGGGTGTTTGTCCTTCATGGCATAAAGGAAATGGTAATAAGGCCTGGTTGTTTGTAGATGAAATCACTTTTGGATATTAACAGGAACACTTGTGGCCCTTTAATAACTATAGTAACCCATTAAATGAATGATATTAATTTAATAGCAGCATCAGAAATGAATAGGTAAGCAAAGGAATGAGCTGATAGTAGATCTTAATTCCATGATCCATCAGAAATAAATATTAAGGCAATGAAAGCCAATGCATTGAACTCTTATAAATACAATACATGATGAATGAAACAGAGCTGCTGAATGAAATGAAAGCTTTATCATATTGGGCCAAACAAGCTGGTCAATATAATCTGGCTCAATGCAGTAGCGGTAACATCTCACATCGGTTGGATGATGGCACCCTGCTTATATCACAAACAAGAGCATGGTTAAGCCATTTAGAAAGCAACCAGGTAGCTCGCGTTAACCTGACAGATGGAAGTATTACAAACAATATTCAGCCATCCGGAGAGCTCCCCCTGCATCTTGCAGTAATGCGTAAAAGGCCGGATGCAAAAACGGTGCTTCACTGCCAATCGGTTTCAGCCACAACTCTTGCATGTTGTGAACGAAAAGAAATTGATTACAATGTGATTATTGAAGTGCCCATATATATAGGTGAAGTCAGGCACATCCCCTACTTTATGCCCGGCTCAACAGAGTTAGCTAATGCTGTTGCTGAAGCATCAGAAAGTGCTGATATAATTCAACTTAGGAACCATGGGCAGGTCATAATAGGAATTGATTATAATGAAGTCATTCAAAAAGCAGTTTTCTTTGAGCTGGCGTGCACCATTATTCTGAACAATCATTTTAATTATGATTGTATTAAGGGGGAACATTTAAAAATCCTGGGCGGATATAGAAAATAATTGATGATGATTCAAAACAGTGTCGAGTGTGCGGCATTTACACAATAAAAGAAACTTTTAAGCGAAATGCATAAAAATTCAGTAATAGTTTTGGTAAAGACAAATTAACTTTATACTTTTATACTTTAATTTTAAAATTAATCTATCCTATGAAAAAAGTTCTTGTAGCGACTGAAAAACCATTTGCTAAAATTGCTGTCGATGGTATCCGACAAATCATTGAAAAAGCCGGTTATGAATTAAAACTTCTGGAGAAATATACAGACCAGGCTGATTTTGTTAAAGCTGTTGAAGATGTTGACGCCGTGATAATCAGAAGCGACATTGTTGACAAGCGGATTATGGAGGCAGCTAAAAATCTTAAGATTGTTGTTCGTGCAGGTGCAGGTTATGATAATATTGACCTGGCAGCAGCAACTGAACACAAAATTGTTGCTATGAATACTCCGGGCCAGAATTCAAATGCTGTAGCTGAACTCGCTTTGGGTATGATGGTCTTCATGGCACGTAACACATTTAACGGTACATCAGGTACTGAACTTAGAGGTAAGTGCCTTGGAATCCATGCCTATGGTAATGTTGGTAAATATGTTGCCAAGATTGCAAAAGGTTTTGGTATGATTATTTATGCCTTCGATCCTTATGTTAAAGCTGAAGATATGCTTAAGGATGGTGTTACACCTGTTAATAGCATTGAAGAGCTATACACAAAGTGCCAGTATGTATCATTACATATTCCTGCTACCCCGCAAACCAAAAAATCTATTGGTTACAATTTATTAAGCAAAATGCCTAAGGGAGCTGTTTTGGTTAATACTGCCCGTAAGGAAATAATTGATGAAGAAGGTTTATTAAAGATTCTAGAAGAAAGGCCTGATTTTAAGTATCTGAGCGATATTGAACCTGAAAGTAAAAATATATTTGCTGAAAAATTTTCAGGCAGGTATTTCTTTACTCCTAAGAAATCGGGTGCACAAACCTCTGAAGCTAACATTAATGCAGGGCTGGCTGCAGCAACACAGATTGTTAATTTTTTGGATAAGGGAATAACTACTTTCCAGGTTAACAAGTAATTTATTTATAACATAAAGTGGGTTGAATATAGCAGACCGGTTATCCGGTCTGCTTAATCGACCAAAAAATAGATTCATCCACTTTCATATTAAGCAACTAACTAACACTATTATTTATGGAACCTGAACTTGAAAAAGCTGTAACATTCTTTAGATTTGAAGATTTGCGTATTTATCACAAATCGTTGGATTATACTGAGTGGGTAGCACGAAAGACATTCAAATTTCCCGTGGAGAGCCAGTCAGGCTTTGGAACAAGGTTTAACTTGTCGGCCCAGGCAATAGCGCTTAATATTTCAGAAGGATCTTCTCGAAATAAGAATCAATTTGTTTATTATCTGAAAATGGCGAAAAGCGCCGTACGAGAATGTGTTGTATATAGCGCTTTGGCAGGACAGCTTCACTATTTTTCTGAGAGAGAACTTGATGAGTCAAGAGGTCAGCTTATGGAAATGACGAAGATGATTGGTGCGCTTATTGGTTCGTTGCAACGATCGGCAGACATGAACATGGATGATTTGGATTAAATCAGGTTCATTAATTATTTTATTTCCCTCGTTTTATAACTGAATCTTTTTCCTTTAGGATAATATTCTATAATTTTGCCTTTCGCAACTTAAACGGTTGTAAGAGTTTTATTGACTTATCGTGAACTATTAAATCAAATAAAAAACTATCAGTATGGCTATTTTAAAACCATTCAAAGGATTACGTCCTCCTAAGGATATCGTTAATCAACTCGCTTCCCGCCCGTATGACGTATTAAATTCAAGTGAAGCAAGAGTTGAAGCAAATGGGAATCCTTATTCCTTATTGCATATTATAAAACCTGAGATTGATTTACCGGAAGGTATTGATGAACATGAACCTGAAGTTTATAACCAGGCTAAAATTAACCTGGATAAATTCCGTAATAATGAATGGCTTGTTCAGGATGGGGAGGATTACCTCTATATTTATGCTCAGACTATGAACGGCAAAACACAATACGGTATTGTTGGCTGCGCTGCTGTTGAAGATTATATGAATGGCATAATTAAAAAACATGAACTGACCCGGAAAGATAAAGAAGAGGATAGAATGAAACATGTTCGTATTACTAATGCAAATATGGAACCTGTTTTCTTTACATATCCTGCAGTTGCTCAAATAGATGAAATAGTTAATTCTATAGTAACCAACCAGAAGCCTGAATATGACTTTACTTCTAATGATGGTTTCGGTCATCATTTTTGGGTAATTCGTGAAAAAGAAACCATTTCAAAGTTAACTGCTCTTTTTGCAAAAGTCCCTTACACTTATGTGGCCGACGGGCATCATCGTACTGCTGCTGCCGCATTAATTGGTAATGAAAAGAAAAGAAACAATCCAAATCACAAAGGAAATGAAGAGTATAATTATTTCCTTGCTGTACATTTCCCATCAAACCAACTAACCATTATTGACTACAACAGGGTTGTTAAGGATCTGAATGGTTTGAGCAAAGAACAATTTATGTCGATGCTTGAAAAAGTGTTTGTTATTAAAGAGGTTGGTACAGAAATTTACAAACCTGACAGGTTACATAATTTTAGCATGTATATTGATAAAAAATGGTACTCTCTAACTGCCCGTCAGGGAACATTTAACGATAATGATCCTATCGGGGTACTTGATGTAACTATTTTATCACAACTGGTGCTTGATCAGGTACTTGATATTAAAGATTTAAGAACATCAAAACGTATCGACTTTGTTGGTGGTATCAGAGGATTAGGTGAATTAAAGAGAAGAGTTGACAGTGGTGAAATGGCTGTTGCTTTTGCTCTGTATCCAGTATCATTAGATCAGTTAATTAACATTGCCGATACCGGTAATATCATGCCTCCTAAAACAACGTGGTTTGAACCTAAGTTGCGCAGTGGACTTGTAGTTCATTTACTTGACTAATTAAAAATTATACTCAAATGGGAAAAGAAGAATTAGTATTGGATGTTTTGGCTAAAGCAGCCAAGCCATTAAAGTCAGCCGAAATTGCTGAACTTGGGCACCTTGATAAAAAGGATGTTGACAATGCAATAAAAATTCTCAAGAAAGAGGAAAAGATTACCTCTCCTAAAAATTGCTTCTACGAAATAAAGAAGTAAGTGATCAATAAAAAAAGAAGCGGGTTTTAACCCGCTTCTTTTTTTATTGATTGATAAATGGTGCAATCACCTGCATAAGCGAGCGATAATTAACAGGTTTGGTAATTATCCTGTCAAAAATATCCACATAGTCTACATCGTTCTCTTTGAAGTTCCTTTGCCCGATAACAGGAACATCCGGTTTTCCCTCTTTAACATCAGATATAAACCGGTAAAATGAATCATCCTCAGGATTAATACCGCTATATATAAGGTCGAGTTTATCCATATTATTAAACATTTTAAGTGCTTCATCCCCACTGTGAGCCCTTACTAATTTTATACCAGTATTGCAGAAGACTGCTTTTAAATATTGAAAAGAAGCTTCTTCATTTTCAACCACCATGATCGTTTTGTCTTTCCAGTCGTATTGATTGTGATCGTTTTGTTTACTATCATCATCCTGTAACGGGAAATAAGGAAGAGTAAAATAGAATGTAGAACCAACTCCTTTTTCAGATTCAACCCAAATGGCACCCTGCATCAAACTAACAATGTGTTTTGAAATAGCAAGGCCAAGGCCAGTTCCCCCGGCTCGGTAATTTTTTGACCCCTCTGCCTGCCTGAACCTGGTAAAGATAATTTTCTGATCTTCTTTCGATATTCCGATACCGGTATCTTTTACAAAGAACTGTAACTGCTCATCCATTACTTTATATCCAAACACTATCTCCCCTTCCTTCGTAAACTTTGTGGCATTAACAAGTAAGTTAGTCAGCACTTGATTAAGCCGGTAAGGATCAGCTAATATTTTTGTCTGATCCACACTATTATCAATATCCAAATAAAGAGAAACATGGTTAGAAACATACTTTTTCCTATATTCCATGTTTGCAACATAAACTTCACTCATTAATTTATTCAGATTGAAGTATTCAGGCTTTACAGTCAATTGACCTGCCTCAATTTTAGAGATATCAATAATATCATTAATAAGGTTAAGCAGGTTGTCAACAGAATTATTTATATGTCCTACATACTCGATTTGTTCTTCATCGGTCAGTCCCCCCTCAATAATAAGATTAGAGAAACCGACAATGGAATTCATGGGTGTACGGATTTCATGACTCATATTTGCCAGGAAAGAAGTCTTCAACCGATCTGACTCTTCAGCTTTCTCCTTAGCAACAAAATATTTCTGCTTGATAATTTCTTTCTCTGTTATATCACGGCTAATTCCCAGTATACCGATAACTTCTCTATTATTATCATAACAGAGCACTTTGAAGGTATCAAATAATCTTTTCTCACCGTCAGGCATCTTAACCCATTCTTCATTACGAATTGGAATGCGGTCTTTTAAAATCTTTATTTCATTTTCAGCATATAAATCGGCTATATCTTTAGGGAAAAAATCGAAATCATTTTTCCCTACTATTTCTTTTTCCTGTATGCCAATATATTTAGCGAATGCAGGATTACAACTTAAATACCTGGCATCTAAATCTTTAAAAAAAACAAGATCAGGAATAGAGTTAATAAGTGATACTAATAAAGATTGTTCTTTCATTAAAGCAGAACGCGTTTCTTCAATATCGTGAAGCATCTTATTGGCCGATCTGGCTAATGAAATAAACTCATGATAAGATAGTTCATTTTCTTCGATGGGGGTATATTCATAGCTTGCTTCTTTGAAAAAGCGATCAAATCTGTCAAACCCTTTATAGATTCTTTTCACTACCCACCGGGTAAACAGAGTGCTTAATAAAAAGATAAAAATCAGAGACAGTACAATACGAATTATTATTCCCGTTTTTTCTGATCGTAATTCCTTTTGTTTCTGTTGAATAGCTTTGTTGATATCACTATTATAGAAACCTGCACCAATTATCCAGTCCCAGCCTTCAATCCACCGTACATATGACATTTTAGCTTCCTTTTCCGATACACCCGGGCGATGGAAAGTATATTCAACAAACCCTCCCCCATTTATGGCTGTTTTTGTGATGTTATTCCACGTTTTCTTATCCATTGAATAAAGAACCTCGTCAGAACCGGATTTTCTAAGTCCATTGCTGAGAATAGGCCGGCTTTCAATATCATGGATGAAGATATAACCATCATTTTCAAAACGAATATTTGAAAGGTATCCCAGAACTTCCTCTTTTACATTATCTTCAAAATCTGTTAAGTATTCTTTCGATCCTAAATACCAGCCAAAAGGTTCAAATTTGCGTATATAGGTATACCGATATATCGAGGAATCAGTTTTTCCTGTACGCGTTTGGTTATAATACTCGATAAAGCCTTTATTTACTTCTTTTAATAATTGAGTTTCACGTTGTACCATGTAATTGCCCAATTTATCATGCAACATCATTCCTGATTTCCCTTCAGTCTCAGGGTGATTAGGTTGCAACACAGTTATTCCGTCAGTGGTATAAATAAAAGTACAATTATTTGAGGGGTAGTTTTTGTATGATCGCAAGGCATCCGTAATCAATTTCTTTATTTCGTCATCTGACTTAGTACCTTTATTTTCATTGTATATATTCATTGCAATTTTCCAGGAAACATCAACCCTCCCTTGGAGAGATTGCTTCATCTTATTGCGTGACAGCGACCGGATATAATCTACGTAATCAAGAGTCCTGTTAACCTGGTATGTTATTGCATCTTTTTGATAATTAAAGTATTCAGAGTTGGTTGTTTCATATTTAGTATTTAACTTTCTTAATTCAAAGGCAGCCCAGTTATGCCCGATAAAAAATATAAGCAGCAAAGCAATGGTCATCATGCTTGCTGACATCACTGTTTTTATACTTTGTTTTGCAATAAAAGCTCTTAGAGGTCTTTTCCTTAGATAAGTGATAAATGACTTGATTTTCACCGTAGTATTGCTAGTTAGTAAGTTATTCTATAATCATAGGTCCATATACTCTTGAAATAGTACTTGAAGGAATGATTTACCTTCTTTTTTTATTGAATTTTTACTTGCTTCAGGGAGTGAATCTTCACTGAAATGGTTAACACGTGCTTCATACACAAAATGTCCTTCAGGTCGTATCCATCCCAGTCCTTCTTCAAAGGAATAATAAGCAAATTCAGGAGCGTATGGATTTAAAAGATTACGGCTCCATGCAAAGGGGGAACTATCAAGATTTAGCTGATTTAACAGGGTGGCAGCAAGATCACTCTGATTGGAAAGCCTTTTAATTTTAGTACCACGGTATGGTTCTTTAATAACATCACCATAAAAAAGCATAGGTATTTTATGATAGGCTGGCGTTGTAAAACTCCAGTTTTTATAGGAGTTGTGGCTATGGTCAGCAACAATTATGAACAATGTATTTTTGTACCAAGGCTGTTTCTGGGCTTCAGCGAAATACTCACCAAGACAACGATCTGTGTAGTATGCTGAATTTATATAATTGTTCTCATTCTCTCCCCAGGTAAGCACATTTTTCATTGGTTGGTCATACGGTGAATGAGTGCTAAGGGTGAAAAGGCTTGAAAAGAAGGGTTCTTTTTCATTGTTTAGATCTGATAGTTGTCGTGATAGTACAAATTCATCATGTACCCCTAACTTACCCCTGATTACATCCTTGCCAAAGTCATTATGTTCTATAATTTTCTTAAATCCGTTATACAAAATGAAGCCTTTGATATTACCGTATCTTAACTGCCCACCAAAATAGAAGGAAGTATGATATCCCTGGCTGATTAGAGTTTTGGTAATAGTATTGAGCTTTGCGAACTTCTCAGGTTGAACAGTAACTGAAGAGATAGGATGGGCAGGAAAACCGGCGAAAATACTCCCCATCGCTTGTTCACTCCGTGGACCGGTTGCATATAGATTGGTAAAGAGTATCCCTTTTTCTTCAAGTTTATGGAACTCAGGGGTGATACCGGGTTTCCCTCCCAGAGATTCAATTAAATCAGCCGACCAGCTCTCCAGAATAATCAGTACAACGTTTGGCCTATCAGTAGTCAATATCTTTATTGTTGTATCCTTTGGTGTTTCGTATAATTTCTTTACCTCCTGCCGGGCCAGGTTGATATCATAAAAAGAATATGGGTTTGCCTCAAAATTCTTATAGTTCTCAATTATACTGATCGAAAAGTTAAAAGCTGAATTTACAGAAGCAAGATTTAGTACCTGATGATTTGAATAATATGATTCACTTTGGTTAATGGGAATTTGCTGCCAGCCTCCTCTGCCTCCCAGTAATATAATCGGGAATGATATAATGATAAACAAGAGCGTATAAAAGAATTTCTTTGGTGCCTTGTCAATCTTAACATAAAAGAATCTTTTATAAGCTAACCAACCGATCATAGTTTGAACGATAAATACTATAATCAGTATAATAAAGAGGAATGTTGACGCTGAATTATAGACTTCTGTCGGGTTTTCAAGATACATCAGAGCTTTGAATGGCAATTTAGTCTTCCATTCAGGGTAGATGCCCAATTCGGCAGTTGTTAAAAGAGAAAATAATATGATGGCTGTAAAAGTATAGACCTTATTTACAGTATTTAGCCAAGATGCTTTGTAGAATGACTGAATTATTAATAGGATGAATGGGAAAATTATTAAATAGCAGGTAGTTGCGAAGTCTAAGGGAATAGCGTGCCAGTATGAAGCAATGGCTTCAACAAAACCAATCCCTTCAGCCCGGATTAGTTTGATATTGTAAAGCAAAAAGAAAGTACGTGATAAAAGAAAGAAACACATCCAAAACACGACTTGCCTAAGCAGTGAGGCAAAAATCTTCTTCATTAACTATCCCTTTTAGTATTTGCAAATTTATACTTTTCTGTGAATATTCAAGTAAATGGCATCATTTTAGTCAAGTTTTTAAAGGCTTCCAATTAATAGCTATTTTTGCCATGAATATGAAAGTGTCATGTAAATGATTAGTAGACTAAAAAGCATCTTTAACTTTAATACTTTAATACTGCAGTTTGCAGTAATCCTGTTGGCTATTCCTGCTTTATTGATCAATCTTGGTTTGTTTCCACTGATTTCTGATGAACCCACAAGAGGAATTGTTACCCTTGAGATGATGGTTTCAAACAACTATATTCATCCAACTATCAATGGGGAGCACTATTTCAATAAACCTCCATTGTTTAATTGGATACAGGCATTGCTGGTAAAAATAACCGGTTCGATGGATGAATGGGTATTCCGCATTCCGACTGTAATTTCGATTATCGGATTATGCGTCCTGATTTATTCATTTTCGCGTAAGTACCTTAAGGAATATGCCATAGCAGCTGCATTGACGTTTGTGGTGGCAGGCAGGGTGCTTTTTTGGGATTCCTTTATGGGACTGATTGATATAACATACTCGTTAGTTACATTTGGTTCTTTTGCCTGGATGATCCACTATCATTCAAAGGGAAAATATCTTCAGTTTTTTATTGGTTCATACGTGCTGGCTGCAATTGGCTTTATGTTGAAAGGGATTCCTTCCGTTGCATTCCAGGGCCTCAGCATTCTATGCCTGTTGCTGTATGACAAACG
>JBAXYX010000032.1:0-21919 GCA_041670625.1 Lentimicrobiaceae bacterium
ACAGTATTATTTGCTTCTCAAAAACAAATTTACTGTTTTGAGGGAGTTGTCAATTTATTTGATGGCTCCCTTTTTTATTTTGATTATCCGTATATGTTGCTATTTTTGTCGGACAGTAGTGATATGGTATATATATGGCCATCATTTTGTTAGCCCTTTCCTTTGGCATCGTTAATACTATGCTGATGTCAGTTTTGGAGAGAACTAAGGAGATAGGCATGCTCGCTGCTATCGGGATGAATCGTCGAAAGATATTTTCCATGATTATGCTTGAATCAGTTTTCCTCTCCATAGTAGGGGGTATTGCTGGTATGATCATCAGTGGTGCAGTGATTAGTGCAACCGCTAAGAATGGAATCAATCTGATCAAATATTCTGAGGGCATGGAAGCCTTTGGTTATTCAGCACACCTGTTTCCAACCATTGACACCACATTTTTCATTATAACTACGGTCTTAATTGTGATTACAGGTATTATATCAGCCATTTACCCTGCCCGTAAAGCATTACAGCTTAACCCTTCAGATGCAATCAGAACAGAGTAAAAAAGTATTAATGTCAACACTATGAAAGTTATTCAAATTGAAGATGTCCATAAGATTTACAATACAGAGGAACTGAAAGTACACGCAGTTGATGGGGTGACTCTTGATTTTCGGGAAGCTGAATTTGCTGCCATCGTAGGGCCTTCAGGTTCAGGAAAAACAACTCTGCTTAATCTCATCGGTGGACTTGATTTGCCAACCTCGGGAAGAATATTAATTGATGGTACAGACCTTTCCAAACTAAAGCCATCGGCGCTGATCGACTTCAGGATGAAGAACATTGGATTTGTCTTTCAGTCCTACAACCTCATACCGGTATTAACAGCCAAGGAAAACATTGAATTTATTATGACTTTGCAGAAATGGCCTAAAGAGGAACGGGATGCAAGGACTTTTGAACTGTTGCAGGCTATCGGTTTAAGCGACAGGACCAACAGCCGTCCGGCTAAATTGTCGGGTGGTCAGCAGCAACGGGTGGCCGTAGCCCGCGCATTGGCATCCAGACCCAAGTTTGTGCTGGCCGATGAGCCTACTGCAAACCTGGATTCAAAGTCAGCTACCTCCCTCTTGAAAATTATGGAAACACTCAATCATGGAGAGAAGATCACCTTTATCTTTTCAACCCATGACCCAAGGGTCGTGCAAATGGCACATCGGGTAATCACTCTGGTCGACGGTAAAGTAGAATCTGATGATGTCAGGGAATAAATGGTACATAAGGTTTAGCTTGAGGAAACCGCAAACCCGCAGAAGCGTATGATAAAAAAGTACTTCATAATCCTGCTGTTTATCGTATCATCAATCGACTTCATTTATGCCGGTCCCGGTGGGGATTCAATCATATTAAACGGCTACATCAGTTCCATGCAAAGTATCATGTTTGATTCCCTGAACGGTGAATTTACTAATGATTTTCTATTACACAACCGGTTGAATTTTAAAGCATTCTTGGGTGAAAATGTGATTCTGCAGGCAGAACTAAGGAATCGTTTATTTACCGGTGATATGACGGAATCTGATCCGGAGTATGCTCACATGACTGGTCATGACCAGGGGTGGATAGATATGTCATGGAACCTGGTGGATGAGCATTCGTTTTTCCTGAATACCACAGTCGACAGGCTGTCACTTGAAGTCAGACAGAACCAGTTCGAGGCAAAACTGGGCAGGCAACGCATCAACTGGGGGCAAACCTTCGTGTGGAATCCTAATGATATTTTCAATGCCTATTCTTTTTTTGATTTCGATTATGTGGAAAAGCCCGGAAGCGATGCCATTCGCCTGCTTTATTATCCTTCCTTTTCATCTGTGGTGGAAGCCGCCGCCGCTGTAGATCATGACGGGCATATTACTGCAGCCGGACTGTGGAGATTTAACCAGTTCAATTATGATGTTCAATTTCTGGTAGGTTATGTGAAAAGCAATGACCTGGTTGCAGGGGCCGGGTGGTCAGGTAACATCGGTACTGTTTCATGTAGGGGAGAAGCTTCCTACTTTCAGCCGGTTAAAGCCTCATCTGACAATGATTCCAGAGCATTAGTGACTATAGGGTTTGATAAAGTCTTAAGGGATAACTCCTCGGCTCAATTGCAATTTATGTTCTGTGATGATCCTGGCGATCTGAATGATTTTACTGGTTTCTATACAGGAAAGTTATCCGCAAAGGATCTGGCTTTCTCAAAGTTCACGACATTCGGACAGTTTACCTGGGCCGCCACTCCTCTTCTGAATCTCGGCCTCTCGGCTATGTGGTTCCCTGACCTGCATGGGTATTTTACCGGTCCGTCGGTTGACTATTCCCTGGCTCAAAATATCGACTTTACTTTCCTGCTGCAGCATTTCAACGCTGATATGCCAGGTGAAAAAGTCAATATAACTTTGGGATTTTTCCGATTCAGGTTAAGCTTTTAAAATAAGGCCTAAAGTAAAACATAAATTAAGGTTTTTAGTAAGGTATAGGGTAAAGATATAGGGTGAGGCATAGAGTAAAGTATTGAGTAAGGCTTTGAGTAAGGCTTTGAGCAAGACATAGAGCAAGACTTAAAGTATGGTTTAAATTAAGGTTTATACTAGGCTTAAAGCAAGACTTAGAGTATGGTTGAAATTAAGGTTTATACTAAGGCATAGAGTAAGGTATATAGAAAAGCATAGAGTAAGGCTTAAAGCAGGGTTTGCAGCAGGACATAGAGTATGGTTGAAATTAAGGTTTATACTAAGGCATAGAGTAAGGTATATAGAAAAGCATAGAGTAAGGCTTAAAGCAGGGTTTGCAGCAGGACATAGGTAAGACTAAAAACAATCTTTTTTAATAAGTTCTTTAAATTAGCTTGCGGGGTAAGCTTTTATTGCAGGGCTTGAAGATTGTTTTTCTTTTGCTTTTTATACTGCCAGATTAATACCAAGAGCGTCAGTACCGACGCTGCAAAATCGGCTAAGGGAGTACTGAGCCATACCCCGTTCAGTCCCCAGAAATGAGGGAGGATCAACAACGCCGGGATCAGGAATAGTAACTGACGCGTAAGCGATAGAAAGATGGCTATTTTTGCCTTACCAATCGATTGGAAGAAGTTTGAGGTCACAATCTGGAATCCTACAATGGGAAACATCATTAGGTTCAGCCTCATCCCTGTAACAGTTAGATCAATCAGATCGCCATTATTAGTAAAGGCTGAGGCAATCAGTCTGGGGAATAGTTCTGCCAGAATAAACCCAACAGAGGTCACACAGGTACCGGCAATCAGGGTCAGTTTATAAGTTCTGATGACGCGTTCTAGCTGGCCAGCCCCATAATTATATCCAACAATAGGCTGCATACCCTGGTTAAGGCCCAGTACAATCATGATCACTAAACCCGCTATGCTGTATAATATGCCGTAAGCACCTATGGCAAAATCACCGCCATACTTCCCGAGGCTGATGTTCATTATAGAGATTACAACGCTTGCTGTCAGCAGCATCAGGAAGTTTGACATTCCGATTGAAATGATATCCTTAATGATTGACAATTTCAACTTCATGTGTCCCGGAAGGAAGTGCAAATAATTGCTCTTGTTTATGAAGTGTATCACTGTTGCAATGGTTCCTGCTATTTGGGCACATACCGTTGCCAGGGCTGCTCCGCGTATTCCCCACTTGAATATAAAGATGAATATTGGTGCCAAAACCAAGTTAATACACACTGTTATCAATGTGATAGTCATGGCCTTACGTGGATATCCTGATGACCGCAAAACTCCGTTCAATCCAAGGTATAGATGCGTAAAAACATTGCCCAGCAGTATGATCTGCATGAACTTTTTGGCGTAGGGGAGGGTTTCCATGCTTGCTCCGAGAGCATAAAGAATCGGATCCAGAAATATAAGGCTGATCAGCCCGATGGAAATACCCAGTATGATATTCAGTTTGGCAGCATTACCCAGGATATGGGTAGCGCTCTCCTTGTTCTGCTGCCCGAGTCTGATGGATACCATCGTACTGGCTCCGACTCCGACCATCGCACCAAAAGCGGCTGTAATATTCATCAGTGGGAAGGTAATCGCCAGACCTGAAATGGCCAGCGGACCTACTCCCTGCCCTATAAAAATCCTGTCAATAATGTTGTAAAGAGAGGCTGCAGCAGTAGCAATAATAGCCGGAACCGAATATTGCATCAGCAGCTTTCCCAACTTCTCAATGCCCAAATCGTTTGTATTTCCCGTAATTGCAATTCCTCTTTTCATATATCCAACGATTGTATTGCTATAACCCGGGCAGCAGGTTTTCCCTGTTTGTTTAACTTATAAATGACTGTCTGTTTTTTTGCAAAAGTACCAATAATATAGGTTCCCATAATAATTCTTACCTTTACACCCTGAATGCCCCGTATTCACTGAATTATTAATAGAATTTCAAATTTTATCTGTAATGGTAAAAGCAACCAAAGAAGACTCACTGCGATATCACAGCGAAGGGCGACCCGGAAAGCTGGAAGTCATTCCTACTAAATCACATTCTTCGCAACTCGATCTTTCCCTGGCTTACTCCCCGGGAGTTGCCTATCCATGCCTTGAAATCAATCGGAATTTTGACGATATCTATAAATATACAGCCAAAGGAAACCTGGTGGGAGTTATATCCAACGGTACTGCTGTACTGGGTTTGGGTGACATAGGTGCCGGTGCCGGTAAACCTGTGATGGAGGGCAAAGGACTCCTCTTTAAAATATTTGCCGATATTGATGTCTTCGATATTGAAGTGGATACAAAGGACATTGATCAATTCGTGCAGACGGTCAAAAATATTGCCGTTACCTTTGGCGGAATTAATCTGGAAGATATCAAAGCCCCGGAATGTTTTGAAATTGAGAAAAGGCTGAAACAGGAACTACACATACCCCTGATGCACGATGATCAGCATGGAACCGCCATTATCTGTTCCGCCGGGATTCTGAATGCGCTTGAATTATCAAATAAAAAAATTGAGGAAGCCATAATAATAGTCAATGGCGCAGGTTCTGCCGCCATTGCCTGCACCAAACTAATCTTGTCGCTGGGTGCCAAAAAGGGAAACGTCGTCATGCTCGATTCCAGAGGAGTGCTACGCAAAGACCGTACAGACCTGAATAAATACAAAATTGAATTTGCCACAGAACGTGATATACACACCCTGGCTGAAGCGCTGCAGGGAGCTGATGTATTCCTTGGCTTATCTAAAGGTAATGTGGTATCACAGCAAATGGTGCGTTCTATGGCCCCAGACCCCGTGGTTTTTGCCTTGGCTAATCCTGATCCTGAAATAACCTATGAAGATGCCATGGCTTCACGTGATGATTTGATCATGGCAACCGGTCGTTCCGATTATCCCAACCAGGTAAATAATGTGCTGGGTTTCCCTTACATCTTCCGTGGAGCGCTTGACGTGCGTGCTACCTGCATCAATGAAGAGATGAAACTTGCTGCTTGTTATGCCCTTGCCTCGCTAACCAGAGAAACGGTTCCTGAGTGCATGTGCAAAGCCTTTAACGTAGAGCATCTGGTGTTCGGGAAAGATTATATTATTCCCAAACCTCTTGACCCCCGACTTCTTACCTATGTGGCCCCTGCTGTTGCCCGCGCTGCCATGGAAAGTGGGGTGGCTCAAAAACCCATTCAGGACTGGAATCAATATAAGCTGGAATTAAGCAACAGACTTAAATCGGTAAAATAGTACCTTCCATAAACCCTTTTGGGAGAATCTTTTATTCTTTTTAATTTCATTAACTACAGCACATTTCCCAACGGCTGAAGCATCTATATCAACATGTTTATTCATTTTTATAGTCAGGTAACACGTTACCGTGGACTTCAATCGTAACCTAATTTCATTTGAGATATTTTAAGTACTGTGAGAACAAGGTGATCTGTTCGGAGAGTTTCATGTTCTCTACTTTTGCCAGGCGGAACTGTCTTTCCAATGAAAACATCTGTTCCCTGGTCTGTTGGCTGTCTTGTATAAATCAGCTGATTCGTTCCCGGGTAATGGCAATCTCCCTGCGGAGGGTATCTATATCTTTTGCCTGGTTTATCAACATCCCTTCTGATAATTCCCGCATGATCCTGATTACCCGTTCGGTATAGTCAATTTCTTTTCTTTTTGCATCAATCCGGGTTTGATTTACTTCTGACCTGTATTTACGACTCATCAGGATAAAAGCAATAATGGCAACGAGTGCTGTAGGTATTCCGGCAATCATGATATGGTTCATTGGGTGATTTTTATATCGTTTTATACCCTATTGCAATATTGGTGCAAAAAGTTGAAAAAAGAACATTTGATACCCAATGATACCCTTTTGGCAGACTTTGGCAGTTTTTTGAGCATGACACAGAAACTGACAAGCCTGCAACAACCTGCAACAACCGGTATCATACATGACAGTATGGCAGAGCAACAGTGATTACTGAACCAGTGTTTTAAAATAAGGAGGAATGACGGTTTCAAAACTCATTTCCTTATGAGTGAATGGATGAATGATGGTGAGTGAAGCACAATGAAGAGCCAATCTTTTAGCTCCTTTATCTGCATTCCCATACATTTTGTCCCCCACAACAGGATGTCCCATTTCAGACAGGTGAACTCGAATTTGGTGTTTTCTTCCCGTAAAGAGATTGATCTCCAGTAAACTAAATTTGTCAGATTCATTAATGACTTTGTATCCTGTTTCTGAAAATTTCCCTTTATTCGGGTCATTCACTGAATAAACTCTAAACACTTTATTTTCAAATAAGTAAGATGTAATTACTCCTTCTTTATCCTGAAGTACACCATGTACTACTGCATAGTATTTTTTACTAAATGCTTTCCAATGATCCTGTAAATAGAATTTTGTTTCTTCACTTTTGGCAAAAATCAGAATTCCTGAAGTCTCCCTATCCAGGCGATGTACTATAAATACACGATTTTTTGATCGTTCATTTCCTTTTTTTACATATTCATTTAAGAGAAAATGAGCCGTGTTTTGTTTCTCCCTTTCAGTTCCAATGGTCAACAAACCCTGTATTTTATCTACAACCAGAATATCACGATCCTCGTAAAGAATGGTAAGCCCTTTGGGTTGGTGTTTCTTAGAGGGGGCTTTAAAAGCTGAACTTTGTTCTTCCATATATATCAATTTCCAGAATCACTTAGTTCTGTAAATCCTTGTTATTAAAAGTTGTCAGTTATGGCTCCGACAAATGATGCTCCGGAGAACGTCAGTGCCATCGGGTTAATGGTAGCGGACCGGAGAATCGCGAAGAAGAACAAAGTTTGACGCATTAGTTTCAGGTTGTTGAGTAAGGCAAAGATAAAATAAAATTCTCTGAACCTGTCCGTAATTATCTTAATTCTGCGTTTCTCAGGATCGTTCAATGCTTTGTTGGTTACCTCAATCTGCTGCAATAATGCTTTAATGGTTAATAACCCACTTTACACAACGTGGCATCTCATTCCCTGAGAATACATAAACCATGTATATGCCATTATCATAATCAGAAGCATCCAGTTTTGCCCATTCTGAAGATAATATAGATTGTTGTTTGACAACCTTTCCACACATGTCGGTAATAAGCAAAGTGAGGAATTTTGTGCCTACATCATCGCTTTGTAATTTCAAAAGTGCTTTATCAGACGTGGGATTTGGCATGATCAACAATTTCTCTGTATGTTTTATGGCTGATCCCTGATTTGCTGACGATAGGACTCCCATGTATTTGAATATCTCGTTTGTTCCTGATTCGCCTCCTGCAAGCCATCCTGTTGAAGCGTCAAGAAATGCGACTGATCCACTGGAAATAATGGATGAACCAATTTTCACGATACCTGTAAACATATCAGGGGTGAAGAAAACATCCGTTAAATCTTTCCATCCGGTAAAAACAAAACCTCCATCAAATCCTCCCACACTACTCATATCTAGAATATAATAACTTTGTGGAATGCTAACAGTATCCCAGTTGATACCTCCGTCAATGGTTACTGCTATGTTACGGGTTGAATCGTTCATACTAAAGAATGCTCCCTTATGCTCTGACGAAAAGCATACATCGAAGAAGCCTCCGGATACATCAACTACCCGGGTTACATCCCAGTGTTGTCCCCGGTCAAAAGATCTGAAACACCGGCCTTTATTTGTGGTAAACCAGATAGAATTGCCAACAGCAGAATAACTGTCATTCATGCCATATTCACCTTCAAGAGGGGTAGGTATGCTTATTGATGGAACCCTGGTCCAGGTTTCACCGCCATCGTTGGTAACTTGTATTACAAAATATCCATCTTTCGGATCACCCATAGCCACCCCTGCATTTGCACTAAAGGCATGATAAAAGTTAGCGAAACTGCCATCAAACTGGTTTGTAGTCATGCATGACCATGTACTGCCTCCATTGGTAGTTTTCCAAATACTACCACCTGCTTCTGTAACATCTGTGAAAACAAAAAAGCATGTATTCTTATCCCATTCGCATATTGAAGTGCAATATGGTTCTCCGGGTACCGGTATCGAATCATGTGTCCATGATACACCACCATTTGATGTTTTAATCGAGTAGGAATAAGGAATATTAAATTCGTGAGTGGTCCCTACCCATACATGTTCCGGATCTGAAATAGAAATATACGCTGGCCAGTAACCTTGCCCGGGGTAATTAAGTGGCTGAGGAACAAACTGACTCTGGCCGGATAACATGATACCCCAAAAAATACAGATAAGTAGTTGCTTTTTCATAGCCTTTATAGTTTAGTGATGGGTTTTGTTTACATATATACTGTTTGCTATCTATATGGATTACAGCCTTTCTGAAAAACAATGTACCAAAGCTTTTAAGTAGATAATCCTGAACATCTAAAGGCATTCATCCATTGTCAATCCTTAAAGATAATAAAAAAATGTGTGAAAATCAAGAAGTTATGTCATTATTTACTATTTATTGGAGAAAGAAAATAATCCTTTGTTTTGGCTTCTCTGAATTCCCCTTGCAGAAGCCGCCCGATTGTGTAATTTGGAATTTTTTATGTAGGTTTGTTGTTTCGGATAGTAACATACGGGTCAGGCGATGATAAACCGATTGTTAAATGAGCAATTTCATTAAAATAATTAAAGCACAAGGTATGAACAAGCTAATGATCAGGGCTGCTTCATGTAAGGTTTTATGCATAGTGATATTTTTAATCACCCTATGGTCCTCAGGTAAATTGTCAGCCCAGGATACGGTTACCCGTGATACTATGTATCTGAAAGAAGTTGAAGTTTTCGGAAATAACCTGAATGCCTATCCCGTCAGTATCATTACTCCGGTTACATTGAATACTGAAGCTATCAGGGACATAGGCGATTTACTCAGGCAACAGCCCAATGTTTCGGGTATCAGGAAAGGGGGCATCGCCATTGACCCTGTTATTCGCGGCTTCAAATACAACCAGGTTACAGTGCTTCTGAACAGTGGCGTAAAGATTGAAGGTGGTTGTCCAAACCGTATGGATCCTGTGGCGAGTCATGTGGAAAGTGAGAATATCAGTAAAATTGAAATTATTAAAGGCCCTTATGTGCTGAAATACGGACCTGTAATGGGAGCAATGGTAAATTTGATCACCCGATTGCCGCATCCTGACGAGCAACCCGGAATTCATGGCGAGGTTTTATATGGTTTTGAATCAAACTGGAATGGGCAACGCGAGCATATAGAACTTGCTGGAGGTAATAATAAAATATTCTTCAATGTTAGCGGCGGTTACAAAGGTTATGGAAATTACAAAACCGGGAATGAGGTAACCTGTAACAGTTCTTTCAAGAGAATTTATGGTTCGGCAGCAGCCGGTTATATGATCAAAAAAAATCAACAGCTTTCTCTGTCATATACCTATGACGAGGGAAAAGATGTGATGTACCCGGCATTGCCGATGGATGAACAAATAGATCAAACTCATATTGCATTTCTAAATTACTCCGCTCAAAATGCAGGCAGGTTATGGAAATCCATTGAATTCCAAAGCTATTTCTCGTCTGTTCATCATGTTATGGACAATTTGAAAAGGCCGGCAGCTAAAAAGATGCAGGCTCTTGCCACGGTAGATGCGAAGAATACCGGTGGTAAACTTACCGGAATCATTCGAGTGGGTAGCCAGAACGTACAGGTAGGAATTGACTATGAACATATTTACAAGGATGGGCAAAAGAGAATGACTATGGAGATGGAAATGGGTGGTGAAACATTCGTTTCTGTTAAAAATACCAACCTTTGGCTGCATGCTCTTTATAATAATGCAGGGGCTTTCGCCGAATATAAGATCCCGGTGAAAGGCATAGATATGGCAGCCGCCCTGCGCCTTGACTATAATCAGGCTTCATCATGCGATACCTTTAAACTTGTAAAAAATGGAATCCATTATTTTGATGAAACAGATTCAAAGTCCCTGAATGTAAGCTTCAGTCTGGGCCTTAAAAAGCAGATTGCAGGTTATTGGTATTTTAATGCAGCCATTGGAAGAGGAACCCGCAGCCCGTCGATGATGGAACGGTTTATCAAACTGATGCCTGTGCAGTATGATGCCTTTGATTACCTGGGCAATCCCGGCTTAAAGCCTGAAAAGAACCAGCAGGCTGACGCCTCTTTTGATTTTGTTCATCCTGAAATGGGTACTTTTTCTGTTGGCGGATTCTTTTCACTTGTAACGGATTATATCAGGGGCGAAATTATACCTCCATCGGTGATCACCCCATCCACTCAGGGGGCGCCGGGCGTCAAGCAGTTCGTAAACACTGACCTGGTTTATCTTAAAGGATTTGAAGCAACCTACCGTTCACCAACCGAAAAAAAATGGGAATTATTGCTGAATGCTGCAGCTACATACGGTACCGAACCTGAGGCAGTTAAATATATAGTATCTGATGGCCAGGTCACAGGGGAGGAGATCGTGAAAAATGATCCCCTGTCTGAAATACCGCCTTTGGAAGTCGCTGCTCAATTTTCATATAAACTCCTTAATAATACCCTTATCCCCCGCATGAACGTCAGGCTGGTAAGTAAACAGAATCGCATCTCTCAGTCGTATGGAGAACTGGAAACGCCGGGATTTGCAACCGCAGCAGTATCGGCAACTTACACTCCTTTTAAATTTGCATCACTGATAGCAGGAATAAATAATATCTTTGATACCCCTTATTACGAACACCTTAACCGGAGGATTATCGGCAGTATGGAACGATTATATGAGCCGGGACGCGTATTTTATGTTACTTTAATCTTGAAATTTTAATGACTGACAGGAAATTTTTACGCTATTTATGCCAATTCTCGCTCGTGATGATCATGGCAGGAGGTTTGTCGGCCTGTCGGGATAAAGAACCTACTGAACCTGTGGTTCCATCCGGAAAAATTGTCTTCAATATCAATCATCAGGTGAAGGATCAACCTCTTAAGCGGAATGAATTGATCTATTCAAATGCGGCCGGAAATCAGTATTTGATTACCGATGTGATGTATTTTATATCTGATGTGACATTTTATCGGAACGACGGGACCAAAACAGTCATCGGGGAATGGAAGGACATTTTTTATATTGATGAAAACATTCCGGATACCAAGACTATTCAGTTTTTTGATAAAATCCCAGTCGGGGAATATGATTCCATATCCTTTATTTTTGGCATACCACAGCAAAAAAACCAATCCTTTATGTTCGTGAATCCGCCTGAGGTCAATATGACCTGGCCTGAAGTCCTTGGTGGCGGTTATCATTACATGATGATCAATGGGAAATGGAAAAATCCCGAAGGATTTAACCAACCATTTGATTTCCATTTGGGTATTGGCCAGCTTTATCGTGATAACAGCTACAATACTGATTCCATCTATGCATTTGTCCAGAATTATTTCACGGTTAGCCTGCCGGGCTCAGATTTTACTATGAAGGATCAGGACACCTTGTCATTTCAAATCACGATGGACCTACAACAGTGGTTTGAAAATCCCCATATCTTCGACTTTAATCAATGGGGAGGGGCTATCATGCAGCAACAACCGGCCATGCAAACGGTCAAAGAGAACGGTTGGAATGTTTTTTCACTTAAGCGAAATTTTTAGCGAATCATCACCAATCACTAATGTAATGTTTATGACATACTCATTATTTAGGTCTAACCGAAATAATAAACTAACTAGAAGTCATCATGATGTCATTTAGTTTTCTTTAATATTTGAATGCAACCAAGCAAGAGACATCCTAATCACGAAAAATTTTAGAACCTATTTGTCTGCTTACAGCGGTTTACTGAATTTTTGCAATCAGATGATCATAAACTTTATGTAAATCGGTACATGATCTGAAATAAGTCTTGCCTTCTCAAACGTGTCCAAATGTTTGTAAAAATCAATGATTCCCTGTGCTGTAACGTTAAAATTGTTGGAAATTTCGTATTCAGAGCGGCCAGGACTCTTTAATAAAATCAATAAGTTGATGTTCTATGGTAAATTTTATCAGACCAATGATGTTTGAATGTCTTCATCCATGGTAAGTACCAACACTTTGGCTTTTGGTAAATCTCGTGGTTTATTCAGCAGCCTTTTTCATTGTTTAAACCTATTCTTTCAAAAACGTTCAAATGAATAGTGCACTGAACTCCTATGGACTGATTTGATTGCCTATACGCCGTTATTAATGGCTGCTATGACAATGAACTTTTTCGATACAATAACGGGAAACGGAGGATTGTTTTCATGACGACGTTTGATAACAAATTTATAAATATTCACTTATCTTTTTCAAACCAAACTTCCGGTAGAACTATCTTAATTTCATTTTCTGTGCCTTCTTTGATCCAGTAGATAATATGGTTGACCGTGCATTTGGTGATTTTGTAGCCTTTATGTTGGTATGTATCAATGGTTTTTGAAAATTCTCTTGAGAATTTAAGGATTGGTCTGCCATTTAAATCATAACCATCAGTACCCGTCACTTTTAATGGATCCCCGCTTTTGAGGCGATTTATCTGGTATTGCTTGCCGGCAAAATAATCCAGCCATACGTCTTTAAAGCCTGGCTGCATAACCAGTTCATTTGGAATGCCCCGGTTTGCCTCGTCATGGTAACGCTGTAAGCCCGGCACTTTAATGGCCCTTAATGCTCTCTCAAGACTTTGGTCGAATGGATTAATGTTGTAATGTATCGTTAAGTTCTCCTTTGCCCGGGTCATCGCTACATAGAGCAATCTACTGTCTTCATCATCCTGAATGGCATAGTTTTGGAGCATCAGGAACACATTATCAAATTCCCTTCCTTTTGACTTATGCATGGTCGAGACCAAAATAACTTCGCCGTTGGCTGTGATAAAATCTTCGAGCTTTGATTCCTTGATGAAAATTTCAAAATCTGTCTTATACTTCTTCTTGGAATGAATGGTCTCGAAGTCTTTAACCATTTTCTTGCAAATCTCAAGATCAGGACTCGAGCCAAATTCACTCAACAATTTTCGTTTTGCCTCATTCCATTCTTCTTCTCTGATAAGCCTGCTCGAATCAAAAAAGTCCAACTTATCAAGAAAATATCGTACTTCATGGAGGTTGTAAAGATTGAATCCTTCATTTGATTGAATCAACCGTGCATTTATTCTGTTTTTTAACAGCAAGGCGGTTACCTGGAGAGCTTCATCGTTGGTTTTTGTAAGTACACAGGTCGTTCCCCGTAGTTCCGTCTGTAAAAAATCTTTGACAAGTGAAACGGCAAGGTTATTATCTTCATGACTGATAAGCTTTATGAAACCATTTTCAACACTATTTGCATGTATCGGATTCCTCTTTAATCGATTTCTGATATGGTTAGCAAATTGATTAGAGAATTCAACGAGATTATTGCGACTTCTGAAATTTGTCAGCAATTCATGTACTATAGCCTGTTTATCATTAATAAAGCTGGTCAGATATTTTGAACTTGATTTTCTAAACTCAAATATATTCTGGTCATCATCCCCAACTGCAATTACACGCATTCCTTCATTAAATTCCATCAGGGTTTTAATAAGCTCATATTCTTCACCATTCATATCCTGAGCTTCATCCACTACCAAAACAGTTTTCGTAATTGAATTTGGTTCTATATCACCATTTCTAATCTTCTCAATTGCATCACTGATTATCGAATAGGATTTTTCCAGCGTGCCAATTTTACCAAGCAAGTCAAAGCAGTATGAATGAAAGGTAGTTATTTGAACAAATGCAGCCGCATCCCCAATTAATTTGAACAGACGTTTTTTAAACTCTGTGGCTGCCGCACGTGAGAAGGTAAGCATTAAAAGTTGCTCGTACTTAACATCTTCCATGTAAATTAAGGATGCAAGTTTATGAACCAGTAATTTTGTCTTACCACTACCCGGTCCGGCAGCAACCACAATATAATTTGCAGTCTGATCATTTATTACGGCAAGTTGAGTTGCTGACAACTCTCCAAACAATTGGTTGAATTTAGCATGTGTGATATTCCTGCTTATTTCGGCCTGGCGACTACCTTTAAAATATTTATTCAGAAACGATTGATAATTCAATCGAAAATAATCTTCCACAAATTGAAGCGCATCCGTATAATCAGTAATCATCTTCTTGGCGTATTCACCAACTATATGTATCTGTTGGACCTTATTTTCATAAAACTGCGAAAGCTTTTGGTAATCCTCGGTTTTATATTGCTTTCTCAGATTTGATTCAAGCCTTTCAATGGTTAGTTTGTTGTAAACAACCAGGAATCCCCCATCAATTTTAAGTGCTTCAATGCGCGATAAGTAGAACAATGCATCTTCTACATCACTGATATCAATAGCTATTTTAAACAACTCATTTCTGTTATTATAAGCTTCCTTAAGTTCATGAACTGAAAAATGCACAAGTATTTCTTCTTTGTCCTTATCTTCATCCGGATCAGTGCTTCTATTATATAAAAAGTCAATGATATATCTTGCCAGGTTGTGGCGTTTTTCCTGTTTTTCATTGGCTTCCGATTCAGGAATAAGACCTAATACGCTTATTCTGTTGTTTTGATAATCGGTAGTTTGGCGTTTGATCCAATTCTTGATAGCCCAGAAATTAAAGATCGTTTTTATTTTATTGGGTGTGCAATTGTCAATTCCGCTCTGTAGTGCTTTCTCATTAAGTTCTTTTAGGTGAAATATCTTCTCTTCCTGACTGATGAAATTGATTAGGAACTTTTCGAGTAAGGAGTAAGTATCGGTTATTCTTATCGATTGGTTTTTACTCTCACCTCTGCGAATATAGGCTGATAAGTCTTGATTGTCAGCGAGGATTTTTTCTTCTCTTAAAAGATTAATAATCCTGATCACTTCACCTTTAACCATACCCAAATTTTCAGCTAAATAATCAACTCTTGACTCTGCAACCTCATCACTAGCTGCTTTTCTATTTTTTGCAGCAATAAGGTTTTTAATTATACGGGTAGCTGATTGTTTGTCTTTTTCATTAAACCTGGTGGAAGCGTTTATCTTGTCAATGGCTTCCTGAGCAGTTCGTGAGAGGATACTATTGGCAAATATCCTTGGTGAATTTTGTCCCCTCTTGATGTAACCGGCATCCTCAAGTGCTGCAATGGCCGTAGTTACCCGGGTTTCAATATCTTTTATTCCATCATCCCAACCTGCTTTACGTGCTATCTCAAGGGCTGAGTTTGAAACGGTTGCCCTTAATCTGGTAATTTCTTTGATGGCCTTCCAAACCTGCTGAATTTCTTTGATATTCAACTTAGTCTGATTGAGCAGAATAAAGTGTTTATCCAGGTCATTTTCATTAAAAAGCACATAACAATCAGCATAAATTGATTCATCTCTTCCGGCCCGACCGGCTTCCTGAACATAGTTTTCGAGCGAGTCAGATATATCATAATGAATAACCATGCCCACATCCTTTTTATCAACCCCCATTCCAAAAGCTGAAGTTGCCACCATAATGTCAACATTACCTGCAATGAATTCATTCTGGTTCTCAGATTTCTCTATTGGATCCATCTTGCCATGGTATGGTCTTGCTATATAACCATCCTTTGATAAACGTGTAGCCAGTTCATAGGCCCTTCTGGTACGTGACACATAAACTATGGTAGGGCAATCCTTTTCATCCAGAAGGCTCCTGAGAGCATGGTACTTTTCTTCTTCATTGCCACGTTCAAATACCTGGTATCTTAAATTGGTTCTCGATGCCTTTGAAGAAAAAATTTCAAGGTCAATATCCAGTTTCTCTTTAAAATACTGACATATATCGTCAATTACTTTTTGCTTAGCCGTTGCTGTGAAACATGAAACCGGTATACTCTCGGTAAGGTTTTTCTTTTGCTGAAGCGATTTAATAAAATCACCTATATACAAATAATCGACTCTAAAATCCTGACCCCAGGAAGAAAAGCAGTGTGCTTCATCCACAACAAACCGTACAATCTTCCTTCCAAGTAATATATGCTCAAGAGTCTTTGATCGCAAGGATTCAGGTGCAATATAAAGGATGGATGCTGAGCCGTCCACTATTCTTTCAATCGATTTAGCTCTTTCAATCGGATCAAGCAATCCGTTTATAGTAACAGCCTCTGTAATCCCGGCCTTCTCAAGATTATCAACCTGATCCTTCATCAATGACTGCAGTGGAGAAATCACCACCGTCAATCCCTTGGCCGATTCACCACTCATCAAAGCCGGGACCTGGAACGTCAATGACTTTCCACCACCGGTAGGAAAAACAGCTAACAGGGAGTTGCCATCAACAGCTGCTTTAACTGCTTTTTCCTGTAAGGGTTCCCCTGCATAACTTCTATAAGAGTTGAAGCCAAAAAATTTCTTTAACCCCTGATGAATATCCAATGCAATATCACAATAGGGGCAACCTGTAATACAAGGCTTATTGCGCAGACGAACCATTACTTTCTCCACTTCAGGATACGATTTAAGAACCCAGGGAGGTGTTATTGAATAACGGTCGTGTGCATTGATCAATGCAAGACAATAAGCCAATTCAACAGGCTTATTACGGATAATGTAGGTAAGATTACTATTCTCGCATATCTCATTACTAAATCTTCGAATGATTAAATCTTCTGTACTTGAATAGCCTTCAATCATTGATTTATCATTACTGCACTGATAATTCACATAATTGAAAAAGCCCTTCCATTCGTAAAGCTTACCGAGTAATTCATAATAGATCGACCTCAACTCAGCATCCAGATGTTTAAAGGCCAGGATTTCATCAAACAAAAGATCCTTCGCACTTAAAGAATCATTTAAAGGATTATTCAGTTCTTCAGAATTGATTTTATCATCTTTTAATAGATGATGATAAGGTCGGGTGGAAAATAGCAAGGGGGAGTATAACAGCGTATCAATGAAATTGCAATTTTCAAAATGCTCCGGTGGTATAATGTTTGTTAAGTACTTTAAATCATGGCTAAATAGGTTATGACCACATAAGAAGTCAGTATTTTTTATGAAATTGATAAAATCAGTCAGGTGTGACGAGTGTAATTCTGCATGATCCAGTCCTGCAGGGTCGTTAAAACGAACACAGCCAAAATCAAGCACCTTATTGGTGGCAGGTTGCACTTCAATATCAATAAATGAAATACTAATCTTTCCTTTTGCTACTTCCACACCATAATGCTTTATATTGCTATGAATTGAGCGGAAAAATACGAAAAATGATTAATACTTATGCAGTTTAGGATTGTATTCTTTAGTGAGCTGCACGTTACGCTAATATTGCCACACTAAACCGGATTAAAAGTGACACCCATATAGCGCCAAAAGCAGCTATACGTATGAGCATGATGGTTTGTTTAAGCTCAATATCAGTGGTGGTTTTGCGTGTTGCCCATACTTCCATAAATCCATACACTATCAGATTTAGTTTAATAGGTTAATGATCAGATGCCGGGGCAGAATTATTTTTACCTGACAATTACAACCCCTGACTCCATCAATCTATGTTCAAGGTTTACGCGCAGATTATAGATGCCGGGGGTAAGGTTTGCTGTGCTGATCTGGTTAGTACCTTGTATAGCTTGGCCGAAGATTACTGCACTGCCTTGGATTGAATAAAGGGAAAAGAGTGCTGTGCCTGTAAAGGGTGGAAGATCGAAGTACAGGCAGTCCCGGGTGGGGTTAGGATACACTTCGAGCTGACGGCTTTTCGCGATGTCCTTCGTGGCCGTTACATCTTCTTCACCGCAGTAGGTCCCGTTTTTATAGTAATACACCAATTTCTCGCTGTATTGCACTGCTCCGCCGGTTCCACTGTAAAGGTAGGCTTTCGTCAAACCCAGTCCTTTACCATATTCCCTGATTATGTTGTCATCCTCAAAACCCGGGCCAACAATCAGATTATAACCATTTATGAGTGTCGTGCAAAGCGAACTGTCGTTCCTAATATAATAATCATTTGTAAAGTTTGCATCGTAATCGCTTATAGGTGACTGCAGGTTGGAATATAAAACAGTATCGGTAAACGTACCAAAAGAATAAACAAGCTCAGGCTCACCCGATTCCCAGCTCACCATACTGGAATATCTGTTATGCATTCTGGTGTAGAATACTGTGTCAGATCGTGATGAATAGTACCTGCCGGAGATGGTAATTCTATCGCCATTAGGTAGACATTGCCCTGAAAGATCCTTCGTATGGAATACATCGCCGGGTTGAAAATCAAAAACCTGTCCTATTGTCATCAGTGTAGTTTCAGGATTCACATATTCAAAGGGTGAGCCTTCACAACCCGGTTCAGTCAAAGGCCGGTACGTCTGAGCTTTTAATTCCAACGACAGCGCACTTAGAGCGATGATAAACAAAGGGATGAATAGAGCTTTTTTCATGTGGCGCATTTTTATGTTTAATATTTGATATGTAAAGGTAAAACAATTACAACAGACAAATAAATATTTTGTATAACCTTTTTCGGTTTACAAACCGATTGAACACTATCCCATTCAGGATCTCTCAAATGACGTATCAAAAATACAATAAACCCAATTGTTTTCAAACTATTGTGGATTAAACAATTAAAAGTTCCAACGAATAGTTGTATAGTTTTATTTATTCATTATTGTTGGTAGTTCAGTGAAAATGTTTTAATATTACCATTCATTTTTGACCTTAAAAATTCTACATGAAAAAGAATAACATTCGCCGCTACGGTATCATTACTTTGATTTTAATATTGATCATCATTCTCGGCAGCATCAGTTGCAGAAGAGCAAGAATAAAAAAAATTGAAGCCAATCTGGGCATCACTATTCCTGCCTGGACCAGCGTGTCGGGTAATACAAACTTTCTTGGTCAGGATTATATTAAGCAACGGACGCTGAAGTTTACCAATAAGGGTTTGAATAAACTGATCAAACAGATAGAGCAAACTAAGTATTATGACTTGCACCATGATTTTTACGGAAATGACGAAACAGAATGGAAGAAAAGTGATACAGCCTTTTATGATACCGTAAGCGAATACCTGAGTAAAGAGCATCTAACCGGCTATTGGATAAAAACAGATTCTTCCACTCTGGTATTCCATGAACCTGACTTTGGTGACATCCCCAATTCAGCCATTCTGTTTGATGAGGCCTATAACATAGAAGCTGAACTCTTTATAAAGGACAAGAAAATGGTGTATCAGTATATCAAGTACTGATGCCGCAATATCAATGGTGGTTTTGCGTGTTGTCCATACATCCATAAATCCATGCACTATCAGATTTATGTTAATAGAAATCACCGTTCTCTAAACTTCAGAAACGGTGATTTCCTACCTTTTTGATCACAGCTTATTCTATACAGACCAGGTGTGCTTTTAAATTATCAGGAATGTCATTCATATTCATGATTCTTAATGATGGTTCCATATTTGCTGTGTCTTTTGTCAAGGTTTCACTTATGTATTCTCTGTCAAGTCTGTACATGGCACCAGTGAGGGGATCAACAATTAACATACCTAATAATCCGCCAATAAATATATTCCCAATATACCAGCCATTCAGGGTACATTCAACGGGGATGATTCGTTCGCCATATCCTTCTAGGGTCATTTTTACTTTGTAGGACTGACAAGAGAAGTAGCCTGCTCCTGATTTTAGTAACGTTGTCATCGGTGTGGTACCTTTAAATACGGTAATTCCCTTTTTGTCTGTGATCTCTACTTTAGCGCCGGCGGGGTCTGTATTTACAGTCAGGGGCCAATTAGTTCTGCTTACAATGGATGCACAACTTGAACAAATAGTAAGGATTACAAGTACTGATAATGTTTTGGTAAAAATTCTCATGGTGTTTTTATTTTTTTGTTGTCCTACTCATTAGCTTTTCGGTTCCGCTTTAAAATCTCCATCACGTGAGAACAGGGGAGGTGAGGCTTAAGTTATTTGCCCGGTATAAATCAACAAATCAAGATACCTGTTCCATCAATCAGGCAGTAAATGTAATAAGGTTTTTTATTTCAAAAAAACAATTCAGTAAAAATTTTAATTACAAGCTTTATGTTATTTTTTTGAACGCTAATTTATTATTCAGCGAATTGGAATTTAGTATACATTAATCTCATATGGGCATCCCTTTTGCCGGAACTCCTGCTACTATGGTATAAGGAGAGATATCGTTGGTTACTATGGCTTTGGTATTCCATGAACCTGACTTTGGTGACATCCCCAATTCAGCTATTTTATTCCATGAAGGATATGAAATAGAAGCTGAACTCTTTATAAGGGACAAGAAAATGGTGTATCGGTATATCAAGTAATGATGCCGGTATGCTATACGATGGTGAAATTGGATAGTACGATCTTTCAGATTTCATCAAAATGATTAGTTTGAATGGATTTCATTCTTGTAGTGCCTTTATCAAACAATCCTTCAAATCAGTATAATACTGAATATTGATTTTAGAGATCATTTCGTCGGAGAGATCGTTGAGTTGTTTGCGTGAGTTTACCGGAATGAGAAGCGTTTTAGCACCTTTCTCGATTGCCAGTTCTGGCCAGGTTGACTGCGTTATAAACCAGATACAGGGAGCCTCCTAGGTTGTATGAAAGGTTTCTGTTTTTCTAAAGAAAAGATTGGTTAAAATCACTTACCTACTGAAAATTAGTCAAATAACAATTTCTGCCGATCCTCCTGTTGTTTAGGCATGCCAATATGGGTAAACTGAAGTGGTGTTTTTTTTATTTCTTCTACTTCCTTTTGTGCTCTAAGATATTTTCTCAATTTATCATCGCTCCATTCAATTTTAAGTCTGGACTTAATATCTTTAATGGTAAAATTCCCTGTTTTTAAAAGCTCGAGAATGGGATGTTTATAGTTTACTTCTGCTTCGGTAAATAACTCAGGAGCGGATTCCCGCTTTGTTATTTTAGATGATGCTATAGGGGTGCCATCAAAATCAACAGGAATCGCACCTTTTTCTATCAATAGGTTATTTGCATTTTTTTCGTGATCACCGGGTTTACGCACGAAAATAACCCTGTTCTTACGCAAACCATCTGCGACACCTGACCAGGTACCACCTTTTTCGGCTGACTCGGCCACATAAATTTCGGAGGCCAAACCGTAAATAATCGGATTGCGAGCCATGGCAAGTTCTACATGCCATGGTACTTTGGGAAAGAAAGTACTTAACACCAAAACATCACCATCCACTATTTGCCTGTAATAGGTTTTAAATCCCGAACCAAAGGTCATAATCCCCTGCGGAAGAACAATGATGCTTTGGCCCTTATATTTGATAGCAGAGTTTAGCGCCTGTTTGTCAACCCCTTTGGCAAAACCACTTACCACTACCTTATAATCCCTGCTTGCCATAAGGGCTATGTTATCAGTAAACTGAAGCGAAATATCCGAAGCATTGCGCGAACCAACT
>JBAXYX010000033.1:0-21677 GCA_041670625.1 Lentimicrobiaceae bacterium
TAACAGTAAACGGTAAAAACTTAAGAATGACTATCCCTGCAGGAATAGAAAACGGCCAAACTATTAAGATTGCAGGCCATGGCGGGGAAGGTATTAATGGCGGGCCTAATGGTGATTTGTATATTACATTTATAATAGCTGATCATCCTAAATTTAAGCGCTTAGGGAGTGATTTGTATATAACGGCCGAATTGGATTTATATACTGCGGTGCTAGGTGGTGAAGTCACTATGGATACCTTAAATGGAAAGGTTAAGCTAAAGGTGAATCCTGAAACACAAAATGGAAGTAAAGTCAAGTTAAAAGGAAAGGGTGTCCCCGTTTATAAAAAAGAGGGACATTCAGGAGACCTGTTTATTACCTGGTCAGTGCTGATACCGAAGAATTTAACAGCCAGGCAAAAGGAGCTGTTTATGGAGTTATCAAAAATGTAATTTGATTATTAACAGCGATTTAAAAGATAACATAGACACAACCAATCCAATTGGCTTAAGCTATCACTGAGTCATAAATGATACTTTAAACTTAAACTAACACTGAAACTTGAACGATTAAAGAGACTTTAGCGAACAATATGATTTGAATAATCACTGAAATTGTTAAGATAAATGTTACTGTATTGATAGCTATCACTTGAAAATCAACATATTAACCATGAAAAATTTATTACCCGCAAAGGATTTTTGTGTAAACCACAACATTGAGATCTCGTTTATTCGCTCCCTGCAGGAAACGGGAATGATAGAAATCACAACTATTGAAGAGACTGAATATATACAGGAAGCTCAATTGCAGGATTTGGAGCGGATAGTACACTTATATTATGAACTGGATATTAACCTGGAAGGGATTGAAAGTATCAACTACTTATTGCATCGGATTCAAGATATGCAGGATGAAATTATCAGCCTTAGGAACAGACTCCGCTTATATGAAAATAATGAATGAAGTGTTGATGCCGGGAACCAAATGAGGTACTATCCCTTTCTCCCTGGCTTGAGTTGGCAGATGCAGGAGCCATCGAGTTGCTCTGATTTGTTTTTAAGCACCGGCATTCCATCACGTTCCCATTCTACTAAGCCACCTGCCAGATTCGCGATATTAGTATAACCCGCTTTTATTAAGATGTCCATTGCATCATGGCTCCTGAGTCCGGTGGAGTCAGCAAGGATGATCGGTTTGTCCCGTGGTACGGATTCGGGGTTTTGTATGATTACAGAGAGGGGGACAAACAATACTTCGGGGATGTCAAACTGTCGGAATCCGGTGAGGTTCATATCTCTGACATCAACAATTACAGCCTGATGCTCCATTGCTTCGGTATAAGCTTCCCGGGGCGTTAAATTTAAAAAACCGGCACTGATAAAACCTTTGCCCGTAAAGAATTCCCCTTTCATGATATTCTCCTTTTTCCAATCATTGGTACAATATCGCAAAATTAGCTAAAATTGCTCTTTGTATTACCATTACCTAAACAGCTTTTTGCATAAGATGACACCTTGTTATTGGGTATCACTTCCCTTTTTTAGCACCCATTGCACCATTATGGTCCAGAGCATGTTTGCCCTGGATGCTTTCGGGCAGGGGATGAACGTTTGGCAACAATTAATTAGTTTCTTTATGGGACTAATCCCGTCATTTATTTTGCTTGCCTTACTATTGATAGCATGGAAATGGGAATATGCCGGCGGTATTTCATTTGCCATTATAGGAATCATAACGAGTCCGCTGGTTTACCTATGGAATTATAATATGAATCATTCTGTGGGTATGAGTATGGGAATTGTTTTGATGGTTACTTTCCCTTTCATAGTGGTAGGAGTGCTGTTTTTGGTGAGTCATCATATGAAGAAAAAATATCCTGAGAATAAGTTTTACCCTGAATGAGGACATATTTTTTTGTAATTTTGAATTTACATTAACTTAAACATTATAAAAATGGAAAACAACAAAATGCAGTGTAATACCACATCAAGTGCAGTTTATGGTCTGGGTTTTATAGGAGCAGTAGTGTATTTTATTATGCACGCTGTCGGGTTCTGGGCAGGGGTGCTGGGCGTTTTAAAGGCTATGGTTTGGCCGGCATTCTTTATTTATGAGACCTTCAAACATTTCGGAATGTAATATTATCAGTTCAGCAGCCATTAAAATTTCTATCTTTGAACACAAAATTGCATCATGGCTCTTGACACTATAATTGATCTGAAGGACCTTAGCGTATTCCAACGCAACATACTGGTTCTGTCAGATGTAAACCTCACTATTGAAAAAGGAGAGTTCGTTTATTTGATTGGGAAAACCGGCACAGGAAAGAGTAGCCTGCTAAAGACTTTATATGCAGAATTGCCTGTTAATGACGGGGAAGCAGAAGTGGTTGGGTACAAACTCAATGATATCAAGAGAAGAGAAATCCCTTATTTGCGTCGTAAATTAGGAGTGGTATTTCAGGACTTCCAATTGTTATCAGACAGAAGTGTAAATGATAACCTCCTATTTGTTATGAAAGCAACCGGTTGGAAAAATAAGGTGGAGATGAAGGATAGGGTTGAGGATGTGCTTGAAAAAGTCGGACTGAAGACAAAGGGCTTCAAGATGCCTTACCAGCTTTCAGGTGGAGAGCAGCAGCGTGTAGCGATTGCCAGGGCACTGGTGAATGATCCTGAATTGATCTTAGCTGACGAGCCTACCGGAAACCTGGACCCGGAAACATCAGCAGGGATTATGGCTTTGCTCATCGACATCAGCCAATCGGGCAGAGCTGTATTAATGGCTACCCATAATTATACACTGATGGATAAATTTCCTTCACGTACCTTACGTTGCGAAGATGGGAAAGTGCTATCGGTTGAAAATAATTTCAATCATCCGGTCAGCATTAACGATATTTGAGAAATTTTGCTGTAGTACTGATTCTCGCTGTTCCGCCATTTGCCTGGTGAAGGTTTGGTTATCTATTTCATTTAAAATGGATATCAATTCCTCAGGAGTATTACCAATGATACAAAGATCTTCCAGGTCAGTACCGCTAAGCATGGCGTTGTTTACAATACAAAACCGCCCGTTATAAAGGGTATTGAGGAGCTTGAGCTTGAGCCCTGAAGCCTGAAAAGTTACCAGTATATTAGCTTGTGCATCACGTATGAGTGATGACATTTGGGCATCGTTTGGGTTAGGGATCACTTCAACGTTTTCATATCTTTCAGCCAGGTTGTATATGGATTCAGGGGGGTTCATACCGGCAATAATCATGCGGTGCTTCGTATGCCCAAATACTTTACGGATCAGGAATGAAGCGGCTGCTTCATTCTCAGGTACCTCAATGTTGCCATGATACAAAAAGTAATCCCCTTGCCCTTCGGCACTCGTTACATGGGTATTGGCATGAAAACTTGGCAGATACTGGATTTCCTTGCCGATGAATGCTTTTTGTAGATAGTCGCGGTCACCCTTTGATACTACCAGCATCACATCAGCATGTTGCAGCACCTTCTGATAAAGATACAGCTTGATACTCTCTACCAGGAAATAGGCTTTTTTGTACAGGTTATGTTCTACTTTAAAAAGGTTAAAGTAATATTGATGCTCAATATTGCTTTCCCTGTATATAAGTACACGGCCTTTGAGCCTGGGGTCATCCAGGTAATAGCATGAATGCAACCCTTCAAACAATATGGGATAATCATCCTTAAGCAGGTCATCCATCATGGATGAAGAACGGCGACTAATTACGATGTAAGGTATAAGGCTGTATGCCGATTTTAATCCGGTGACGCGGGGATAGTACCTTACAGTGTCACAATACGATTCAAGCTCAGGGGCGCGGTCACGGCCGGGGTATTCAATGATGTGCAAATGAAGATGGATGCCTTTTTCATGCAAGGCTTTTATTTTATAAAACACATCAATGACTCCACCGTAGTTTGGAGGGTAAGGTACATCAAAAGCGACAATATGTAAATGTTTTTCAGGCATATTTAGAGTAAACTTTTTTTAATGTTAATTCTTCGTTTTCCCAGTTAAGCTCTGAAGCAGCGCGCTCCAGGTTCTGCTTCATCAATTGCTTATAATTACCGTTAATCATTTGGTTGATGCAATTTGCAATGTGTTTTGGATCATGACTTTCAATCAGCATACCCACCCCATATTGCTCAATGATTCTTTTTATCTCGGGCAGGGGGGAGGCTAAAACAGGTGTTCCTGCATGGATATAGTCGAACAACTTATTAGGCAGGCTGAACCGGTAATTAATATTGGTATCCTTATCAAGTGTCAGTCCTATTTCAGCAACAGAAGTATATTCCATCAATTTTGGGAAAGGCATTTTGGGGAAGAAGAGAACTTTGTTGGATAAACCATTTATGGATGCCTGTTCTTTTAAGCTTTCGATTACATCACCTCCGCCTATGATCATCAGGATGGCATTGTTGACATATTTCATGGCTTCCACAGCTTCTTCTGCACCTCGTTGAATATTAATGCCGGCGCCCTGTAGAATAATCAGATGTTTGTCTGGATCAAAGCCTAACTTACCAGGAGTTGCTTCAGGTTTGTCCTTCCATTGCCTGGGTACATTGCGGATCACATGAACCTCTTTGTGGTATTCATCTCTGTAAAGATTTGCTATGGATTCATTTACCGTGAAGATATCCTTTAAACGTGGGAATATATAGCGTTCAAATGCTTTCCAAATAGCCTGTACCCTGGGTCGGTTAACCAATTCAGGAGTACCGGTATAATACTCGTGGCTATCATATACTATTGGGATATGTTTAAGTATATGTGCGGTAAAGTTGGCCGGAAGTGTATCCAGGTCATTAGATACCAGTAAATTAGCTTTATGAAAGAGCAGGTAACCTAATAGACGGATATTGTATTCAGCATAAAAAAGAGGCCCTTTACGAAAAATTAGTGTCATGCGGTGTGTTTGATAAACACGCTTTAATTTAAAGCTATCAGGCAACAACCTGCCTGTCAGGCACACCTTAAAACCCATAGAAACGAGGGTATTGCATACTTTATCGACCCTCTGGTCAGTACTCAGATCGTTAGTAACAGAAACGATAACCTTTTTCAAAATGCAGGAAGTTCTTAATAATCTACAAAAATACTATTTTTGCGCAATGGAAAAGAACAAGATGTTGACAATTGAAAGCAATGTTAATTTAAAGCCATTTAACACGTTCGGGTTGGAGGCAACAGCAAAGGATATGGTCCGTTTAAGGGATGAATCCGAATTGCCCGAATTGCTGAGGTATATTTCTACTTATCCAGGGAGAGTGCTTTTTATTGGGGGAGGAAGTAATCTATTGTTTACAAATGATCTGGACGGCCTGTTGGTTAAAGTTGAGACCAAGGGAATAAAGTTGCTTGATGAAGATGATGACTATGCTTATGTGCGGGCTGAAGCAGGTGAGGTATGGGATGATTTGGTACAGTACTGTATTGAAAGGGGATATGGTGGTATTGAGAATCTGAGCCTGATACCCGGTACGGTGGGCAGTAGTCCGATTCAGAATATTGGTGCCTACGGCGTTGAATTAAAGGACAGCTTTTTTATGCTTGAAGCCGTGTCGGTGAGGACAGGAGAGATTAGGGAGTTTTGCAAAGATGAGTGTCAATTTGATTACCGATACAGTATTTTTAAAGGTGAATTGAAAGGTGCGTATCTCATATTGTCGGTTATACTACGTTTAAGTAAAAAGCCGGTACTCAATGTTTCATACGGCGCTATTGAAGAAGAAATCAAACGTTTAAACCTGCCTTTGAACATTAAATCGATTAGCAAAGCGGTGATCAGCATACGCAACAACAAATTACCCGATCCGAAAGACCTTGGGAGTGCAGGAAGTTTCTTTAAGAATCCGGTACTCGATGCAAACAAGTTTGAGACTATGCTGGCTGAATACCCCGATATCAGGTACTTTAAAGCAGGGGAAAAGTACAAATTGGCAGCAGGCTGGTTGATTGAAAGTTGTGGTTTTAAAGGCTATCGCCAGGGAGATGCAGGAGTGTATTCAAAACAAGCGTTAGTGTTGGTCAATTATGGTCATGCAACCGGTCATCAAATTAAGGCCCTGGCTGACCATATCATTGCATCCGTTCATGAAAAATATGGCATTACCCTTGAACCTGAAGTTAATATTCTGTAATTAAAGACCCATAACTTTCTCAATAGATTTCCACAAACGTTCGGCTGATTTGTCCCAAGTAAACTCTTCAGCGCGTAACAGCCCTTTTTGAATAAGCTTTTCACGCAGTATTTGGTCATCGGTAATACGGGTCATAGCATCGGCAATTGCCCTCGGGTTGAAAGGATCTACGGTGATTGCGGCATCATCGGCTACCTCGGGCATTGAAGTGACATTAGCAGTGATTACGGGAGTCCCGCACCTGAAAGCTTCTACGATGGGAATTCCAAATCCTTCGAAGTACGATACGTAGGTGAGTGCCAGTGCAGAACCCAGAACACGGTGTATTTCAGCCAGGGTGAGCCGACCGGTAAAGATTACTTCATCGCGGTACTTCATACTGTTGTAAACGGTTTCAATTTCTTTCGTCCACCATTTACGAGCACCTGTAATTACCAGTTTAACGGGCGTTGGTCGGGTATCACGGTACATATCAAAAGCTTTAAAGAGGTTGACCAGGTTTTTTCGAGGATGGAGCGAGCCGATAAAAAACAAGTAAGGATAGCCCCCGGCATGAGTCTGACGGGTTAATTTTATTTTTTCAGCATCCAGTGGCTTATAAATTTCGTTCGCACCATTATACACCACATCAATCATAGAAGCTGGTATGTTATAAAGGGCCATGATATCCTGTTTGGAGAATTCAGATACGGTGGCAATACGATCAGCTTTACGGGCAAACCTTGGAAAGAAAGTGCGGTAATACCAACGTTCCATGAGGGGTAGATCACCAGGATAGTGTTCAAAATTAAGATCATGGAATACCAGAAGCGTTTTTATCGTAGTACCAAGACTCAGGTAACCATCGGGTGAGATGAACAGGTCAGGTTTGATTCTTTTCAAAGCAAACTTAACGGATAGCTCAAACCACAGGAAATAAAGGAATGGGTGACGAGCTTGCGGAAAAAGGACTACCGGGGTAACGTTATCAGCAAAAATGAAATCCTGGCTGTATGGACGGTCGAACAAAAAGAAAAACTCATGCTCCGGATGTGCATTGACAATCCTTTTCAGGTTCTCATACGTGAACCATCCTATGCCTTCAAGCTTTCCTTTTAAAAGCAACCGGGTATTTACTGCAATTCTCAATGCAATCTGTTTTGGTTTGTCGCGTTTATATTTAACCGGTAGTAGGATAAATATCTATAATAATCCTATTTTTGCGCAAATTTACATTAATAACCGAAGAGTAGGTGTTATTCTTATGCCAATTATATTAACAAGTAGTTATTAAAATTAACAAGCAGCAATTAAATTAGTACATGCAAAGAAAGTTTCTCACCAATTTAGGATTCCTACTGCTGCTTAACCTGATAATTAAACCGGTCTGGATATTTGGGATTGACATGACCGTACAGAATACTGTGGGGGCTGAAGATTATGGTTTTTATTTCACCATATTCAACTTTTCCTTTCTTTTCAATATACTGTTCGACTTTGGAATTACCAACTTCAACAATCGTAACATAGCTCAGAATAATCAGTTGTTGAATAAACACTTCTCCAGTATTTTGATTATGAAAATACTTTTAGGAATGGTTTATTTTCTGGTTACATTCCTTGTTGCTTTTGTAATAGGATACAGGGGTGAAGCGATCAGGATGTTGCTATTTATGGGTATCAACCAGTTCTTAATCTCTTTTATCCTATATTTACGCTCTAACGTTTCTGCCCTGCTATTTTTCAAGACTGACAGCGTGCTATCTGTATTGGACAGGGTTGTGATGATTGCTATATGTAGTGTATTGTTGTGGGGTGGCGTAACAAAAACTCCTTTTCGCATTGAATGGTTTGTGTATGCACAAACGGTAGCCTATATAGTTACTTTTGTTGTTGCTTTTATAATTGTTTTAAGGAAAGCTTCGTTCAGGCGGTTAAACTGGAATTTCCCTTTTTTCTTGGTAATACTCAAACAGAGCTTGCCCTTTGCCATACTGATTTTACTGATGACTTTTTATAACAGGATTGATTCAGTGATGTTGGAGCGGTTGATTGATGGGCCGGCAGGTGAAGAGCAGGTGGGTATTTACGCTCATGCATACCGGTTATTGGATGCTGCTAATAATATTGCTTATCTCTTTTCATTACTGCTGTTGCCTATATTTGCAACGCTGATTAAAAATAGAAGTAATATAAATAACCTGATTAAGCTGTCTTTTTCTATATTGTTTGTCTGTTCGGTAGTGGTTACGATAGGATGCTCATTTTATAGTTACCCGATTATGGATTTGCTTTATGATCATTTTATTCCTGAATCATCCAGAGTATTCCCGATACTTATGTCCTGTTTTATTGCTATTTCAACCACTTATGTATTCGGTACTCTGTTAACGGCCAATGGTAATCTGCGCCAACTTAATTACCTGGCTGCATCCGGGATGCTTTTAAACCTATTACTTAACTTTATATTGATTCCTCGTTTAGGGGCGCTTGGATCGGCATGGGCTAGTATGGTTACGCAATTCATCATGGCATTATTGCAGGTAATATTATGCTGCTTATATTTTAAATTGAGAATTAGTATGGATTATATTTTCAAACTATTGGCTTTCACTGTTGGAGTAGTATTAATCAACCTTGGAAGTAAATACCTTCCACTTTATTGGATTTATTCATTTCTTATAATGACAGGTTGCTCTGTTTTATGGGCTGCTGTATTGAAATTACTTAATATTGGATATTTTTGGGCAATACTAAAAGAAAACAAGCGTTAACATGTTTTTCCAATTGCTACCTATATCAAATATTGAATAAAAAATTTCTACCTTTGACAACTTCAAAAACTACATTGAAAATTCATCATGCCGGAAAATAAATTACAGGGTAATAAGGATTTTGACTCAACCAGCCTTGGGGTGTTCCTTTTTTCCTGGCGAAAACATTTGGTAATAATCGGGATCATTGCTTGTGTCCTGTCTGTGTTCTTCTCATCGCCACTCTTTATCACTCCATTGTACAAGTCGACGGTAGTGTTGTTTCCAGTTTCGAGTAATTCAGTATCTAAGGCCTTGCTGACGGATCAACCCACTGCAAAATCGGATATCCTGGAATTTGGTGAGGATGAACAAACTGAACAGATGCTGCAAATACTAAATTCTGGATTAATACGCGATAAGGTGGTTCAGAAATTTAACCTGATGGAGCATTATAAAATAAATCCAAATTCAAAGGTTAAATACACTAATCTATACAGGCAGTATAATAATAATATAACATTTCGTCGTACAGAGTTCATGGCGGTAAAGATATCTGTATTGGATCGTGATCCTCAAATGGCTGCAGATATTGCCAATACCATATCTGATTTGATTGATTCAACCAAGAATTCCATGCAGAAAGAACGAGCTGTGATGGGATTCAAAATCGTTGAAAAAGAGTATCTGAATCTGCAGAATGAAATAGCAGTAATGGAAGATTCTTTGCGGAAGATTCGTGAACACGGGGTATTCGATTATGAAACGCAATCAGAAATGATGAATCAACAGCTCGCTATTGAAATTGCACATGCAAACAAACGGGGTGTGGATGCGCTAAATGCCAAATTAGATGTCTTGGCCGAATATGGTGGAGCTTACGTATCCCTTCGTGATCAACTTGAACATGAAAAGAAACAATTAAGTGCTCTTAAAGCACGTTATGAAGAGGCGAAAGTTGATGCAACTGAAAATCTGCCGCAGAAATTTGTAGTTGAATCAGCCTTTAAAGCGGAAAAGAAATCATACCCTATACGTTGGGTGATCGTATTAATCTCAACAGTCTCAGCATTGCTGATTGCAGTATTTGTTATTATTACTGTTGAAAAAATGGCAACAAAGGGAATGCTTAAGAAAAACTTCTTAACTTTCAGAAAGCAAGAAAAATAATTTGAATGAACCAAGTTAAGCCAGATATGGAGAATTACTTCAATAACCTAAGCCTGATGAAAATATTTCTAAAGTGGAAATGGCACTTAGCTGTCATAGCAGCATTAGCTGCTTTATTGGCTGTAATTTTTACGGCACCATTCATCATTAAACCCAAGTTTAAGTCCTCAGCTCTTGTTTACCCCTCGAATATTATGCCATATTCCGATGAAAGTGAATCAGAACAGATGCTTCAATGGTTGCTGTCGAAGGACATTAAGGATAGCGTTATTAAGAAATTTGACCTTGCTAAGCACTATGAGATTGATACAAGTTATAAGTACTATTATTCAACCATGATTTACTTGTACAATGAAAATGTAAAAATCACTAAAACTCAATGGGAATCAATTGAAATTGAGGTTACAGATACTGACCCTTTGTTAGCATGTAATATGGTTAATGCAATTATTGATTTTTGCAACCTAAAAATCAGAAATATTCATCGTTCTAAGTACATAGAGGTGGTAAAAAGTTTAAAATGGTCGTTAGATGAGAGAAAACAGGAATTGGATAGTGTGGAAAATGCATTGGCTGTTATCCGAAAAGAATTTGGTCTATTTGATTATGAAAGTCAGTCTCGTGAAATTACCAAAGGCTATTTGAAAACTTATGACGGGGCTGGAGGATCGCAACCATCTCGTGATGTTATGGCATTAAAAGCTAATTTTGAACAAAAAGCAGGTGATTTGGCCGTTTTAACACAGAGGCGTGAAGATATTATGGGTATTTATGCTGAGATTGAGCTAAAGTATGATATGGCTGTATATGATGCAGAGAAGAAGTTTACATTCTTGAATATCATTACCAGCCCTACTGTTGCTGATAAAAAATCATACCCTGTAAGGTGGCTTATTGTTCTGTATTCAGTTGTTACAGCATTGTTCTTCTCGGTTGTAGTTATTTCCGTCAAGGAAAACAAAAAAATCAACCAGGCAGTAGCTGATCTGACCAAGAAGAAGAGTTGAGTAGTATATTTTAAGTAGTGGAAAGATTGGCAAAGACAAAAGTCAAATGGTTTTATTTACTCAGTGGTTTGTTTATACTGCTGAATTCACTTCTCGTATTGAAGGAGTACTTTTGGGGTATTTATATTCCGGTAGTCATCATAGTGGGATTGATGTACATTTTTTGGCTTGACAAACTATTACTTTTTATAGTCTTTTTAACTCCATTGGCTATCAATATAGCTGACAAGGAGATGGGGATTGGAATATCTGTTCCTACTGAACCGTTACTTTTGGGAGTCCTTCTTTTGTTTTTTCTGAAAACAATCTTCAATGGCAATTTTGACAAGAACATCATTAAGCATCCCGTTTCCCTGGCACTCTTTTTTAGTTTGTTCTGGATATTGGTAACTTCTATTACAAGTTCTTTCCCATTGGTATCATTCAAATTTTTACTAGCAAGATTATGGTTTGTTGTGCCTTTTTATTTTTTGGGAATCGTTTTGTTCAAAAATGTTCGTAACATTACGCGCTTTAACTGGCTCTATGCTTTTGCACTTGTTATTGTTATAGCTTATACTACTATTCAACACAGTTCATATGGATTTGCAGAAGAGCAAGGCCATTGGGTGATGAAACCATTTTATAACGACCATACTGCTTACGGGAGTATTCTTGCATTTTTTCTTCCTGTATTTGTAGGCTATACTTTTAATACTGCCAAATCACGGACATATAGGTTATATGCAGGTTTTATTGCACTGATACTATTGATTGCTTTATATCTTTCATACAGTCGCGCAGCGTGGGTGAGTATTGCAGCCATTATCATTGTAGCTTCGCTGATCGTATTCAAGGTGAAAATGCGATATATACTGACCTGTTTAATAGTACTTGTGTCAGCTTTCTACGCGTTTCAATCTGACATTATGTTTGTGCTGGAAAAGAATAAACAGGATTCATCGGAGAACTTTGTTGAGCATATTAAATCAATATACAATATTTCCTCCGATGCATCAAACCTTGAACGTATCAACAGGTGGCAATCAGCATTCAGGATGTTTGATGAACGGCCGATAGTTGGGTGGGGCCCGGGAACTTATCAGTTCAATTATGCTCCATTCCAGCGTTCACAAGATCGTACAATTATTAGTACTAATGCCGGTGATCTTGGTAATGCTCATAGTGAATACATAGGGCCTTTGGCTGAACAAGGAGTATTAGGGCTTGTGACTACTCTGATTCTGATGGTTACTGTATTGTACACCGGTATTAAGGTTTACCAAAAAGCAAAGAATAAGGAAATTAAGCTTTATAGTTTAGTGGCTGTTTTATCGTTGGTTACCTATTTTGTTCATGGGTTATTGAATAACTTCCTGGATACGGATAAAGCCTCCATCCCTTTCTGGGGGTTCTTTGCTATGATAGTAGCTATGGATTTATACCATAAGGATAAAGAAGAAATTCCAATTGAAAAATCTGTTGATGATAGATTGGATATCGATACTTCAGAAACAGAAACCAGTAAGCTTACAGAATAATTCCTCCATTACTTACAGAATAACACGTGGTGACCCAGATTACTGCCATCACTTGGCTAGATCCAGCATCCAGCTAGATCCAGCACCCGGCTATAGAATATCTTAATAACATACAGAATACTATTCCGGTGGCTTACAGAAAAATACCTCAATAATTAAAGGATTATTGAGGTATTTAAAATAAGTTTTGTTTCCAATAATAACTAATTTGCGGTCTATTCTTTTTGCGAAATACTTCGCAATTGGTCTAACAGGGCAGGCAGCATACGCAAAGAGGCAATTTCCCGCCACCTTTTACGAGCTTCCTGTGCAGGTATCCCAAAGTAAGTTTTACCTCCCTCAATGCTTTTGTCAACCCCTGAAGTAGCGAGGAGTATGGCCCCTTTGCCTATTACAATGTCTTTATTGACTACTACCTTGGCCCAGAGTATTACGTCATCTTCAATACGGGTAACCCCTGCAATTGCGCAGTGTGCTCCAATCAGTACATTATTGCCAATATAGGTATCATGACCTACCTGCACGTGATTATCGAACTTGGTACCAGTACCGATAAAAGTATCGCCTGATACTCCTTTATCAATAGAACATAATGCACCAATTTCCACACGATTGCTTATAACGACCTTACCACAAGATTCAAGTTTGCGATAACCATCAGGTTTACGCTGAAAATAATAAGCATCAGCTCCTATGATACTGCCTGAATGAATAATCACATTGTCACCAATTACAGTGTGGTCATAGATGCTTACATTAGCGTGGATAATACAATTACTACCTATAGTTACATTATTGCCAACAAATACGTTGGGTTGTATAACGGTACCAGAACCGATAGTTGCAGTATTTGATATAGCGGATGAAGAGGATTCAAAAGGTCTGAATTTTTTAACCAGTGACACATAAGCAGCAAACGGATCCTTATGAAGGATCAATACCTTATCGTCAGGGCAATCAACCAGATTATTGATAATAACAAAGGAGGCATTTGAATTTAAAACCCTGGAGTAATATTTTGGATGGTCTACAAAGGTGAGGTCACCTTTGCGTACCATATGTATTTCATTAATACCGGTAATTTGTAAATCAGGGTCAGCAGTTGAAATTCCACCAGTTGCTTCAAGGATGGTTTTTAAACTAACAAAAGGGACTAAATCCATAATAAGTTCAAGTATTAAAAAACCGGGTGATGCACCCGGCCTATATTAAATGTAATAATTACTTTACTCTTTCTGAATATTCACCTGTACGGGTGTCAACCTTGATCCGTTCACCTTCATTAACGAACAGTGGAACATTTACTGTTGCGCCGGTATCAACCTTGGCAGGTTTTAATGCATTATTAGCAGTATCACCTCTTAAACCCGGCTCAGAATAGGTAATCGTCAATTCAACGAATGGAGGCAGGTCACAACTGAGTGGAGTTTCTGTTTCAGCATGAAACAAAATTTCACAAGCCTGTCCTTCTTTCAGGAACTGAGGAGCATTTATAATAGATTCATCGATCGAAACCTGTTCATAAGTTTCAGCATGCATGAAGTTGTATCCATTATCGTCTTTGTAAAGAAATTGGTATGGCCGGCGTTCAACACGTGCAACATCAATTCTTACACCGGCGTTAAATGTATTAGGAATTACCTTACCGGTTTTAAGGTTTCTTAATTTTGTTCTGACAAAAGCTCCTCCTTTGCCAGGTTTAACATGTTGAAATTCAACTACAGAATATAAATCACCATTAAATTCAATGCAGAGGCCGTTTCTGAAATCAGCGGTTGTTGCCATATAATCTTATCTTATTTTTGCGTATGCAAAAGTAGTAATTAATCTCAAATGAGCAACACAATCAAGCAGTTCTGATTATTATTTTATCGTTGAGCAGAAAAATGGAGTTAATACAGTACTAAGAAAGGATCTGTTGAAGGGATGGTTTTGTATTCTTCAAGATTTATTACCTGAGTACAAAAGCTGTATTCATGTTCCAGAGAGTTAGAACTCACAACAACAGTCCTGTTTTTATGATGTTTTTGAACGAGATCATGATACCAACCAATCCCTTCATGATCAAGGTTAGAGGTGGGTTCATCGAGCAGTAGGACTGGAGTGTCACTCAAAATAGCAAGGGCAAGCTTTACCTTTTGTTTCATTCCTGATGAGAAATTGCGAATACATTTATGAGAGTTGTTCTCAAGGTTACAGATTTTTATGACCTCATGCGCTTTAAGATTACGAACGCAGGGCTTTAATCTCCTGTGAAAGTTAAGCATCTCTTCAAGTGTAAATTCTTCAATGAGCTCTATATATGGAGCAGCAATAGCCATGAGGCGAAACGCATGCTCAGGATTGATACGGGTACTTCCTTTGGTATATTCAATTTGCCCGGTGGTTGGGGTAATAGCGGATAAAATAAGCTGTAATAAAGTTGACTTACCTGAGCCATTATATCCTATAACGGCGGTAGGACTTTCAGGTGTAATAACACAGGAAAGGTCATTAAAAATCCAGTTAGTTTGGTATTGCTTACTTATTTTATTGAGTGTAATATGGACCATAAAAGGAAGTATTAGAAACGGCCATCAATAGCATATTGTTGATGGCCGCTTTATGTAAAAGTAACTTTGCTTTATATTTGCTTAGTATATCCCTTCATGATTCCACGACTAGATTTGGAGATAAAGGTAATGATTTCATCTCTTTCAGAGGTAGCGGGCAGGTTTGCTTCAATATATTCTAATGCCTGTGATACATTATAACCTTTAAGATAAATGTAGCGGTAAATATCCTGTATCTCATTGATTTTTTCAGAGGTAAAACCTCTACGGCGCAATCCAATAGAATTAACACCGACATACGAAAGAGGTTCACGAGCTGCTTTGGTAAAAGGGGGTACATCCTTACGGACAAGCGAACCGCCTGAAATCATAACATGTGAACCAATGTTGACAAATTGGTGAACTGCTGAAAGTCCGCCTATAATAGCCCAGTCGTCAACTGTTATATGTCCTGCCAGAGTAGCCGCATTAGCGAGTATTACATTGTTGCCGACAATACAATCATGCGCGATATGAACATAAGCCATCACCAGGCAGTTATTACCGACCACGGTTTCCCAATTAGCTTTAGTGCCTCTGTTGATGGTAACGAATTCCCTGATTACAGTATTGTCACCTATTCTGACAATAGTTTCTTCATTATTGAATTTAAGATCTTGAGGGATAGCAGCAATTACAGCACCGGGAAAAATTTTGCAGTTTTTACCAATCCTGGCGCCTTCCATGATAGTAACATTTGAGCCTATCCATGTACCTTCACCTATCTCAACATTTTTCTCAATATTGACAAATGGTTCAATTACAGTGTTCTTGGCAATCTTGGCTTGAGGATGAACGTATGCTAATGGTTGATTCATATCATGAGTTTTTTTTCCTTACTATTTGGGCCATCAATTCAGCTTCAGTGGTAATTTTATTGCCTACATAGGCTGTACCACGCATATAGCAGATGCCTCTTCGCACGGGAGTTATTAGTTCAAGGTGGAAAATAATGGTATCACCGGGTACAACCTTTTGACGGAATTTTACATTATCTATTTTCAGGAAATAAGTAATATAGTTTTCAGGGTCTTTAACAGAGCTTAATACAAGGATACCCCCGGTTTGTGCCATGGCTTCAAGAATAAGGACCCCGGGCATGAGGGGTTCATCAGGGAAGTGTCCTATAAAGAAACCCTCATTCATAGAAACATTCTTCAACCCTACTACTTCTCTTTCATTCATTCTGATGATTCTGTCAACCAACAGGAACGGAGGCCGGTGAGGCAATAACCTTTTTATTTCATTTATATCGTATAATGGAGGCTGGTTAGGATCATATTCAGGTGCATGGCATTGCGAGTTCTTAAGCTGTATATGATGTTTAATCATTTTTGCGAACTGTATATTTGAACAATGTCCAGGACGTGTAGCTATTACATGACCTTTAAGATGGGTGCCTACAAGTGTAAGATCACCAATTACATCCAGCAGTTTGTGCCTGGCAGGTTCATTTGCAAAATGCAATTTCAGGTTATTAATAATACCTTCTTTCATGACCTCTACGTGAGGACGGTTGAAAAATGCAGCCAGCCGGTCAAGTTCATCTTCTCCAATCAGGCGATTTACAAATACAATGGCATTGCTTAGGTCGCCCCCTTTAATCAGATCGTTCTTGATAAGAAATTCAAGTTCATGAAGGAAAACAAAAGTCCTGCACATACTTATTTCCTTCGCGAAGTCCTTAAGATCAGAAAGATATGCATTCTGGGTGCCCAAAACTTTTGTATTATAGTCAATCATGACAGAGACTTTAAAAGTATCATCAGGTACCAGTATTAATTCCGTTTTCTTTTCTTCATCATAAAAACGGATTACTTCCTTGACTTCAAAATACTTCCTGTCGATAGCCTGTTCCACGATGCCGACTTTTTCAATAGCTTCAACATAGTAACGTGAACTGCCATCCAAAATTGGAGCTTCAACACAGTCAATATCAACGAGTATATTATCAAGATCCATGCCTGTAAGCGCAGCCAGGACATGTTCAATAGTACCTACTCTGACTCCTTTTGATTCTAAACTTGTGCCACGAGAGGTATCAGCTACCAAGTCAGCATCTGCATCTATAATTGGTTGATCTGGAAGATCTACTCTTCTGAACTTAAATCCGTGATTTTCAGGTGCGGGGCACAGCGTTATATTGACCTCCTTACCTGTATGTAAACCTGCACCTGAAATGGTAACAGCTTCTTTTATGGTTTTTTGTTTTACTAACATATAATCGGCAAAATTAGTATATTTTTAAATAGAAAATATAATAGATAAGATACTCTCAATCAGATTTTTGAAAGTACGTATAATTCTAATGCCCGGCATTTTTCTCCTTTTCCAAGGCATTGATCCGGTTAACGATTTTATGGAGGTTGCGGAAGTGAACGTATGATTTACGATAAATGGCAATATCAAAAGCCGGGCTTCCCATCAGGAGGGCACCATCAGGGACATTAGTAGAAATACCTGACTGCGCAGCTATTTTTACATCATTGCCTATAACAAGGTGGCCGGTTATGCCTACTTGTCCGCCAATCATACAGTTCCTGCCTATATGTGCAGAACCCGCTATGCCTGTTTGAGCAGCTATAACGGTATTCTCACCAATTTCCACATTATGGGCTACCTGGATCAAATTATCAAGTTTAACTCCTTTGTGAATGATGGTAGAACCTAATGTTGCTCTGTCAATAGTTGTATTTGAACCAATTTCAACATTGTCTTCAATAACCACATTCCCAATCTGGGCAACTTTTTGATATTGATTATTGCTTTGTGGGAAGAAGCCAAATCCATCACTACCTATTACAACCCCCCCGTGAATGGTGCAGTTGTTTCCAATAACGCAACCCATATAAATTTTAATTCCAGCATAGAGGGTGGTTCCGTTACCAATTGCTACATGGTCGCCAATTACGCAACCTGGATAGATTTTTACCTTGTCGCCAATGCTTACATTTTCGCCGATACTGGTGAATTCTCCAATATAACAATCCTGACCGTAAGTTGCGGATTCAGCAATACAAGCCTGTTTAGAAATACCTGTTTTGTTTTGTAAGAGCTGATTGTATGCTTCCAACATTTTAGCAAAAGCTTCATACGGATTATCAACTCTGATGAGTGTGCAGGTTAGTTTATGTTCGGGAACAAAATCATTACTTACAATTACAACAGAGGCGTTTGTAGTGTATATATAATGGGTGTATTTAGGATTACCCAGGAAAGTAATAGAACCTGGTTGTCCTTGTTCAATTTTAGATAATTTGTTTACTACAATCTCATGATCACCTTCTATTTGGCCATTTATCATGGATGCAATATCCTGAGCAGTAAATTTCATTTATGCTGATTTGATGATATAGTGAATTGAATATCAAAAGAATGCTCCTTTAAAACCTCATACGATCAGGCTTAAGGAAATTCTTTTTCAAAAACGTTGCAATTTACTTAATTTTACTTAATTTGAAACCATGAAGATCAACGAAAGTTCACTTTAAGCCCGCATGATGCTTTTTGGATAACACAGGAAATACTTAGTAATGGTTTTAGTCAGGACAGAAATATTTAACTGATCGGATGAATCAGATATATCAACAAAAGTACCATCACGGTTCAGGATGTTGATTTTATCATTTTCAGGTATGTATGCATTATTGGTTATCGAACCCAGACTGTAAAGGAAACTGGTATCATTTGGGTTAGTAATATGGAATTTATGGTTGATCAATTGACGCAGGCTTTCAATTTCGTCATCAGGGAAGGGGGTATTACTGATTTCGGTTCTGAAAAGAATCCTGTTAACCAGTGAACCTGCCAGCATTGACAAGATCTTGTCACTATGGTGAGCCCACACTTTTATGCTGCCGAACACATCATGATCATCTAAAAGTGCAAATTGGCTAATTAACTCCGGTGCCTTGTAAAAGTCTTCTTTAGTAAAGTCATTTTTTAGGAAGAACAAGAAAGGGGGAGACGCAAAGAGGTCATTGCCTTCTGCAACCAACTGTTTGGCACGCCTTAACACATTAATCAGTATATTCTCGGCTGAGACTACAGTTTTATGATAATATACCTGCCAATACATTAACCTGCGGGCAACAATGAATTTTTCAACGGAGTAGATACCTTTGGCTTCTACCATAAGCTCATCATTATGAACGATCAACATCTTAATAAGACGGTCAGTGTTGATAACCCCTTCGGATACTCCGGTATAAAAGCTGTCTCGTTTCAGATAGTCAAGTCGATCCATATCCAATTGGCTGGATACTAACTGGTGCAGGAACTTCTTAGGGTAATGATTACAAAAAATATGAATAGCCATATCCAACTTTCCATTGAATTCATGGTTTAAACGTTGCATCATCAGGGAAGATAAATCTTCATGACTCATATTTTTTACGATACTATGCTCGAGAGCATGTGAATAAGGGCCATGACCAATATCATGCAACAAGATGGCTGCCATGGTTGCTTCAGCTTCCTCGTCAGTGATGTCAGAACCTTTCATGCGGAGGGTATCAATAGCTTCCATCATAAGGTGCATTGTACCCAAAGCATGATGAAAACGTGTGTGCAGAGCGCCGGGGTAAACAAAACTAGTCATCCCTAATTGTTGTATCCTTCGTAAGCGTTGAAACAGAGGATGTTCGATCAGGGAAAACAGGAAGTCGCCCGGAATAGTTACGAACCCATAAACAGGATCATTGACTATTTTTCGCTGATTAAGGTAAAATTGGCTCACGAAGTTTATCTTTGTATGTTAAATTATGCTTATAATTGAGTAACCGGATAATAAACAGCCATTATTATCATTATTTATTAAGTGGTTGTTACTGCAAACAAAAGTACAACATAATAATCTTTAATTCACTCATCTTAAAACTGTATGGAAAATATATCAATATTGTGGGCTGACGATGAAATTGACCTCCTTAAACCTCATATTATGTTCCTGAAGGACAAGGGGTATAATGTAATAACAACCAACAATGGGGTTGAAGCCATTGAAATCATTAAGTCACAACCTTTTGATTTTGATATCGTTTTTTTGGATGAACAGATGCCCGGCTTGTCAGGTGTTGAAACACTGATGCAGATAAAGAAACTGTATCCTAATTTACCGGTAGTCATGATCACCAAAAGTGAGGAAGAGACCATTATGGAGGATGCCATTGGATCCAACATTTCTGATTACCTGATTAAACCCGTAAATCCTAACCAGATACTTTTAAGTATTAAAAAGAATTTGGAAAACAAGAAGCTCATAAGTGAAAAAACTACTCACACCTATCAGCAGCAATTCCGAAATATTGGGATGGAAATAAGCAACAGGTTGAATTATAACGAGTGGGTTGAAGTATACCGAAAACTTGTTTATTGGGATATAGAGCTTGAAAAGTCAAAGGATACCAGCATTATTGATGTACTCAAGATGCAAAGAGAAGAAGCAGGCAAGATGTTCAGCCGCTTTATTGAAACCAACTACCTTGACTGGATAAATTCAAGAATTAAGGACAGGCCTGTGATGTCACATACCTTGGTACGCGAGAAATTATTGCCACAGGTTGATGAAAACCCATGTACTTTCCTGATTCTGATTGATAACCTCCGTTATGATCAATGGAAAGTGCTGCAGCCTATCATTGAAGACTATTTCAGGGTTGAGAATGATGAGGTTTATTATTCCATATTGCCCACTACCACACAATATGCGCGTAATGCTTTGTTTTCAGGTCTATTACCTGTTGAAATAGAAAAGAAGTATCCTAAATACTGGATCAATGAGGATGAAGAAGGAACAAAGAACCAGTTTGAAGAGGAACTATTAGGAGAGCAACTCAAACGATTTGGTAAAGATATGAAGTACTCCTATCATAAAATCCTTAACCTGACAGCAGGTCGCAAGTTAGTGGATTCTATGTCGAACTTGTTGGCAAACAAGTTGAATGTAATAGTATACAACTTCGTGGATATGCTATCACATGCCCGTACAGAAATGGAGGTAATTCGTGAACTGGCTGATGATGAGGCTGCTTACCGTTCCATTACTGTTTCATGGTTTGAACATTCTCCATTATTTGATATTATGAGGTTCCTTTCGGATCATAAAATACCTGTAGTCGTGACTTCTGATCATGGGTCGGTACGTGTGGAATCACCGGTAAAGATTTTGGGTGATAAAGCCACTAACACCAACTTGCGCTACAAGACGGGCAGGAGCCTTAGCTATAATAGCAAAGAAGTATTTGAAGTGAAGAATCCGGCAGAAGCATACCTGCCCCGCACTAATGTAAGTTCAAATTATGTTTTTTGTCGTAATGATGATTTCTTTGCTTACCCGAACAATTACAATTACTATGTGAACTATTACAAGGATACATTTCAGCATGGTGGTATCTCAATGGAAGAAATGATAGTCCCGTTCATTACACTTAAATCAAGGTAGTACATGACAAAGACAATCATACGGTGTACAGGTATAAAGGAGCTACACCTTGTAGCTTCTCAAATA
>JBAXYX010000034.1:0-21222 GCA_041670625.1 Lentimicrobiaceae bacterium
AGAAATAGAAAAAGCCCGTACTGCTTTTAATCTTCAGCCCCAACCCGCGGGATGGTACAAGGATGCCGTGGTTTATGCCTTATATGTTGATCAGTTCAACCATACTTTTGATGGTTTGATCACAAAACTGGGGCATCTGAAGGAGCTGGGCGTTACCTGCCTGTGGCTGTTGCCCATACTTGATTCACCTATGCGTGATGCAGGTTTCGATATTCGTGATTACAGGAATATCAGGCCCGGGCTATTCGGTTTGCCTGATGATACCCCTGAACCCATCAAACAGGCTGAGTTCCGTAAGTTCCTTGATAAAGCCCATGAGTTTGGTATCCGTGTGATCTTTGATATTGCTATGAACCATACCAGTGAAGAACATCCCTGGTTTGTGGAATCACGCAAAGGCCCTGAAAACCCTTATCGTAATTATTATATCTGGAATCGCGATAATCATAAATACAGTGAAACTCGCCTGCTGTTTAAGGGTATGGTACCGAGCAACTGGGAAAAGGATGGCGACTGGTATTATTTCCACCGTTTCTTTGAGTTTCAGCCTGACCTTAACTACCGCAACCCTGATGTATTGTTGGAAGTATGCAGGATACTGCTCTTCTGGCTGTCGCAGGGACTTGACGGTTTCAGGGCAGATGCCATTCCCTATTTGTGGAAGCAAGATGGCACTGACTGTGAGAACCTGCCACAAACCCATACAATCCTCAAGATATTCAGGGCTGTGCTTGACTATGTGCGCCCCAATACCCTGTTGTTAGCTGAAGCCTGCCAGCCACCTAAAGAGGTGGTTAAGTATTTTGGAACTCATGATGAATGTCATGCCGGTTATCACTTCCCGCTGATGCCCATGATCTTTAAATCACTGGCCATTCAAAATGCCCTGCCCGTTATTGACATCCTTCAACCTGAGGTTACGCCTCCCATTGGTCCTGATAACCAGTGGTTCATATTCCTCCGGCTGCATGATGAACTGACTCTTGAAATGGTTACCCCTGAGGACAGGGAACTTATCCATGATCACTATTGTGATAAGCCCCTTTGGGATTTTCGCGTTGGCGAAGGTATTTCGGCCAGGCTTGCTGAACTGTTAAACCGTAATCCTGATAAGATTGCCTTGGCCTACAGTATCATGATGACACTGCCCGGTACTCCCATCATCTATTATGGGGATGAATTTGCCCGATTAAATGACGAGGAATTCTTTGAAAGTTATAAAGCCCAAACCGGCAAGCATGATTCACGCTACCTGGTGAGGGGCTATTTGGATTGGGATTACATCCATGATCAGTTGCAGATACCGGAATCACTGACCAGCCGGGTATATAGCGCTATTAAACAGCAGTTAAAAGTACGTTCACAGCACCAGGCCTTCGGGCGGGGTGACCTCCAATGGGTGGTACCCGGCAGCCACGGGAAGCATCATCTGTTAGCTTTTAATCGAAGCTTCCATGGTGAAGTCATTACCGTTATCAACAACCTGTCACAAAAAGAAGTAACAATAAATACCGATGATTTCCTGAATGGCAAACCGGCAACTGATCTGATTACCGGTAATCAAGTCAGCTTTCCGCTGGTAATGCGACCGTTCAGTTATTTATGGCTCAAATGTTAAGTTGACTTCAAAACAGGTTTGTATTACCTGTAACCAACTGCACGGTCAGTTATGAATCCGGTAAGCACTATTAAAATAATAAAAAGTAACTAAAGCACCATTTTTAAATCAAGAATCAAGATGTCAAACGCCGTAACCAAAACTAACTTCAGTCTGCCCGGACAAACCAATCTCTATGTAGGTAAAGTACGTGATGTATATCACATCAAAGATGAATTACTGATTATGGTAACCACCGATCGTATTTCAGCTTTCGATGTGGTCCTGCCCAAAGGAATTCCTTACAAAGGACAAGTTCTTAACCAGATAGCTTCCAGATTTCTGGACGAGACCAGTGATATTATCCCTAACTGGAAAATAGCTACCCCTGACCCGATGGTTACCGTTGGCCGTTTATGTGAACCCTTTAAAGTGGAAATGGTAATCAGAGGCTACCTTTCCGGACATGCATGGCGTGAATACAAGAGTGGCAAACGCACCATTTGCGGAATAACCATGCCCGGGGGAATGAAAGAGAACGATAAATTTCCTGACCCGATTATTACCCCCACCACAAAAGCGATGGTAGGGCATGATGAAGACGTATCGCGTGAAGAGATTCTGCAATCAGGACTCGTCAGCAATGATGATTACCTCAGGCTGGAGGACTATACCCGGCGTCTGTATCAACGAGGAACAGAAATTGCTGCTAAGATGGGGCTTATACTGGTCGACACAAAATATGAGTTTGGCAAAGATGGCAGCGACATCTACCTGATTGATGAAATCCATACCCCTGACTCCTCCCGCTATTTCTATCTGGAAGGGTATCAGGAACGCCAGCAAAAAGGAGAACCTCAGAAACAACTATCCAAAGAATTCGTCAGAGAATGGTTGATTGCCCATAACTTCCAGGGCCGGGAAGGCCAGCAGGTACCGGTAATGACCGATGAATTCGTAAAGGAAGTTTCTGAACGCTACATCGAACTCTATGAAAGTATCACCGGCACCCAATTTCAACGCGCTGACATCACTGATGTGCTTCATCGTGTTGAAACCAACATCCTGAATTTTATCACAGCTTATTACAGGTAAGCCTTGCCAGAGCATAGAACCCTGTTTTCGTAAGCCTTCATGGTTGTAAATTAGTATATTAACCATGAAGGCTTACGGATATATCTATTGAATCATGACCTTCCCGGTCATTATTTGACGGCCATTCATTGCTTTAACCAGGTAAACCCCGGGAGCAATCTTGTCAAATTGAACCAGGATGCTATTGGAATGATTGGTTATTTGAAAATCTTTTTCAGATAGTAACCGTCCGGTCGGGTCAATAATGGAAACCTGAACATCGGTAGTAGGAGAATTCATCTCTATGATGAAACCATCTTTTGCCGGGTTTGGATAGATTTGGAGTTGATTTAAACTTTTTGAAACAGGCAAATCACCGGTACCGACCGGCAGTTTCTCATCGGTACAGAGGAAAGTCCCCTCATTGCCAACCATAAACCCCAGATTGCTTTTATAAAAATCTACCTTGTTAAGGTGATAGGTTGCCGGACTATTATACACAGACCAAACGCCCTCGTTGCAGTGAAGTATGGTACCGTTTTTACCCACAGCCCAGCCATTTTGACCTTCAAACATGCTAACGGACAATAAATCTTCGTCAGTTAATGGTTCTATTTCTGTCCAATTTGAGCCGTCAAAATGAGCAATCAAACCATGGGTACCCACGGCATAAACCTGCCAGTCGTCAGTAATGCACAGATCGTTAAATGAACCTGAAGATGTTTGGTAAGCCTGTTGCCAATCATTTTCAAAATATTCTTTGTAATAGATAACACCCCCGGTTTCAGTTCCGCCGCGTTTTGCGCATAACCAGGCTGCCACCAATTCACTCACTCCGGATGGGTTTTTAATGGGTATGGGTTCTACAAAACAAATTTTACTTATGCTGTCTGATTCCGGGAGTAAGGCTTCACTCCAATAGTAATTTTCAATGGTCCATATTGAATTATTACTTGATACAATGAGCTTATTGTCTATTTCATTAATGGAAGAGATGGGAGTATAAAATCTTATGCCATAAGGTGGCTGAATTTCTGTAAATACGCCATTCCGGAAATCGAATAATTTAACCTCGACATTGAATGGAGGCGGCAGATAACTGAAGGTTTCGAATGCGGTTGCATAGCCGTATGTCTCTGATTCAAAGTTTATTTCATTGAATGCAAAACCCGGAATACTAAAAATTGCATTCCAGTTCCCGGCATTATATTTCCATATTCCGCTATTGTGAGTACCTATGAAACCCTTGTTGGGTGCAAAGAAGTCAACATTGAGGATACTGTCGCAAATAAAACCATTCGACAGGTCCCAGTTGCTTTCATTCCCGTGATGGATATATCCAAGCACATCGCCGGCCATGGCCTCATCGCTTGCTAATGCTTCAACGGACGAGAATAGCTGTTCTCTTTTTTTGAGAGTGTATTCTGTTGTCCAAACGTCATGGTTTGAATACTTGATGGTGGGAAACAAATCAAAATTCATGTTACTGGCATGTTCAATTCCAAAGCCATGTGATGCATCAAAAAATGAAATGTCATCGTTTATGCTACCGGTGTTCAGTGGCTGCCAGCCTTGTCCGGTGTTTTCATAGAGAACTCCATCTCCTGCAATATCGCTCCCGTTCATCAACAACCGGCCTTCACCGGCCTTTATCATGCATTGAAAGAATTGCGGGTTGCTATCAGCAAATGAGTCGTCCTCCGCCCAGTTCCCATTGCTGAAATGGAAAAAGTGGGTGTTTGAACTACCGGCCCAGCCTTCGTTTGCTGAAATAAAGCCAACAGCATCTAACCCGGAAATTTCAGCTTGTACCTGCCAGCTTGTACCATCATAAAACAAGATAGCACTGCCCACTGCCCAGCAATGGTTTTCATCCACGCAAAAAATGTCTTTAAGACAGCCTGTAATGGGAGAATCGACCTCAACCCAGTCATTCCCGTCATAGCGAAGAATAGTGCCCGAGTCGCCCACTGCCCAAGCCAGAACGGGATTTATAAACTCCACAGCATTCAAATTTGCGCCCACCGGGCTTTCGGCAATTGACCACTCTCCGTTCTTATAATGCAGTATGGCACCCCGGTCGCCCACGGCCACCCCTTCATCGGGTGAGACAAAGCCGATGCCATTTATTCCCTGCAAACCGGTGGTTGGATTGATCCAGTGCCAGGTTTGGGCGGAAACGGTGAAACTTATGGCCAATACTGTACAAATAAAAGTAAATTTTTTCATATCGGTTGGCTTTAAATTATCGAAGTATTAAAAGTTTTGCACTGCCAAGTATGCAGCCCCGGTCAAGCAATTGTACCAAATATATGCCCGGTTTCATTGACTCGGTATTGCACCTGAATGTTGAGCTCTGTTTTTATCCAACATGGATTTAAAATTAGAGACTGAAACATGCTTTATCATTTTACTGTATTATTTCAAATATGCTGCATATATAGTACATTAAATCCGAGAAAGCAAGCAAAAATATAAAAAAAAGAGTGTAAAAGTGATATATAAATGCTTTCCATTCACTCATCACTCATCTATACTCCACAAGGAATAGTTAATATACAAAACTCAAATGCCGGATGATCACTTGTATCCAGACTTTGAACTCATTTCATCGCCAAAGTCTTTATACTTTCGTATAAACGCTGAAACAGAAACAAGGCTATTCAAAGAATAGCCTTGTTTCTGTTTATTATTTTTACTAAAATTCAATGCAAGTAGTATCATGGTGATCACTCATCACTCACTACTCATCACTCCCTATCCCTGCTTCTTCATCGATTTTGGCCCAAGCATATTCTTTGGATCAAGCGCTTCATCAAGGTCTTCTTTCGACATCAGGTTGTTTTCAAGTACCAGGTCATAAACTCTTTTGCCGGTTTCAAGCGCTTGTTTGGCAAGCTTGTTGGATGCCTCATAACCGATAATCGGATTCAGTGCGGTGATCAGCCCGATGCTGTTATAAACCATGTTGCGGCATTCTTCCTCATTTGCTGTAATGCCTTTGATGCAACGGTGGTTGAGTGTACTCATGCCATTCTTTAGCATCTCGATGGATTCAAAGAGGCAATGAACAATAACCGGTTCCATTACATTCAGTTCCAACTGTCCGGCTTCGGCAGCAAGGGTAACGGTGAGGTCATTCCCGATTACGCGAAAGGCTATCTGGTTAACAACTTCAGGAATAACCGGGTTCACTTTACCCGGCATGATGGTACTGCCCGGTTGCATCGGGGGAAGGTTTATTTCATGTAATCCTGCTCTTGGCCCTGATGAGAGTAAGCGTAGGTCATTACATATCTTTGACAGCTTAACGCCTAAACGTTTGATGGCTGACGAATACATGATGTATGCACCGGTATCCTGTGTGGCTTCTACAAGATTGGATGCCAGTTCAACAGGCAGCCCGGTGATTTCACGCAGGTGTCTGGTTACGATATCACTGTAACGCGGGTCAGCATTAAGTCCTGTACCAATGGCAGTGCCACCCATGTTGATTTCAAGAAAGAGTTGTACGTTTTGGTTCAAACGTGCAATTTCCTCCTGAAGCATCGTGGCATAGGCATCAAATTCCTGTCCCAGGGTCATAGGTACTGCATCCTGCAACTGTGTACGACCCATCTTGATGACGTGGCTGAATTCCTTGCCTTTGGCTTTGAAGGCATCAATCAGGTCAATCAGCACATTCAAAAATTTTCTGTTATTCCTCAACAGCGCAATCTTGATAGCGGTCGGATAGGCATCGTTGGTTGACTGTGAAAGGTTGACGTGGTTATTGGGATGGCAAAACTCATATTGTCCGCGTTCATGTCCCATGATTTCTAAAGCTCTGTTAGCAATGACCTCATTGGCGTTCATATTGGTTGAAGTACCTGCCCCGCCCTGTATCATGTCGACAACAAAATGGTTTAAGAATTTACCGTCAATCACTTCCTGGCATGCCTGGATGATAGCATCAGCAAGTGGTTTGCTTAAAAGTCCCAGATCATAATTTGCCTGTGCAGAGGCCATCTTGACCATAGCGAGTGATTCAACAAACACAGGGTAGAAGTTTAATTGTACGCCTGAAATATTGAAGTTTTCAATAGCACGCAAGGTCTGAACGCCATAGTAGAATTCATAAGGTACTTCACGATTTCCAAGCAGATCATGTTCTGTACGGGTCCGACCTGATTCATATTGTGCTGACTGGCTTGACAAGCGGGCATTTGATTGACGCATACGGCGTGAAATAACGCGTGCTATGTTTGAAAATACCTTCAGGGTAATGGCTCCGTTCTTTTCAAAGAATGAGCGTTCAAGCACGAGTACGGTGGTTTCTTCCTGTGCCCGGGCGTCAGTGCTGTGGGGTGAATCATCTGTGAGCGATCCTTCACCCAAAAAGTCGAAGCTATTGAAATGGCTCAGGCTCTGATCACGACCAATTGGAGTCTTTTTAGTTAATTCAACCCGTCCTTTATAAATCATGAAGATTTTTACACGAGGGGCATGTTCCTTGAAAAGGTACTCGCCTTCATGGTAGATTTCTTCCTTAATAGCTGAAGCAACTGCAGCATATTCGTTATCATTCAAACCCTTAAAAAGCTCAATGTTTCGGATAAAGCTGTTTACGTCTTTTGGTTCCATACTAGTATATTTTAAAGTTAATTTCTTAGTTAGTTAACAGTTTATTGTGTTGTGTGATTGAAGTCAGGTAAGGTATTTTTAAAGCAATACTGGCTGATGATGGCATTGGCCTGTTTAAAGCCAAGCCGTGAAGCCTCTTGCCAGTCGGCGCAGGCCCGTTCAGGTTGTTGTAACTGATAATAGGCAACACCACGGTTATAGTAGGCTTCTGCATAGTCAGGTTTTAAAGTGACCGCTTCGTCGAAGTCGCTTACAGCTCCGGGATCCATGTGCTTACCTTTCAGAATGCCCCGGTTATTAAGGGCCAGCAGGTAATGTGGGTTCCGGCTTAAAGCCAGATTGTAGTATTTTATAGCTTCTTCATCATTTCCTTTAGTGTCATAATAGTTGCCAAGATAGAAATAGCCGTGTGCCATATCGGCATCTGACCGTCGCTTTTCAATCACATTCGTCAATAGTGAAGGAGTGTTGTGCCAAACCTTAATGCGGTTAAATGTAGTGGCAACAAATAAAATAAATACAAGTCCTGATGCGGCATAGAGCATGTTAACCGTGCTTCGTTCAAAGCTGTCGCGCTTATCCCACAGGCTCACCAACAGTGAAGCCACTATCATGAACAGCCCCAGGTAAGGTATGTAGGTATAGCGGTCGGCCGTAATAAAGATTCGTGACCAGAACAAGGGTAATACCATACTAATACTTAGCAGGAAGAACAGCCCGCCAAAGATGAAAAGGCGCCGCTTTTCATGTGAGTGCCAAATGACTGCAATGAACACCACCAAAGCGATGACAGGGGTATAAGCCCATCCCGGAATACTGCCGTCAGCAGCAGCGGGGAATGCATAAATGGCGGAGAGGTTAACAGGTATGATCAGCTTAACCAGATAAAAGGATATCCCATAGGCTATCAGTGTCAGTCGCTCCATGATGGGATAATCCTGTTCCAGCACGGTTATGTGCCCGAATGAAGCGGAAGCCTTTATGGCAACTATTCCAAATATAACGGATAAGATCAGGAAGGGCAATTTCTCCAGAATCAGGCGGGTACTAAACTTGCGTTGATGTAAATAGTCAACAAGTAACAGCACCAGCGGGAAGGTGGCTGCCATTGATTTACTGAGTAGTGACAGGAGCGCCCACATCAAAGTAAGCAGATAGTTGCCGGTTTTAGGGTTGTTAATATATTTTTCATACTGAATGAGTCCCGCGAGGAAGAACAGGGAGTAAAGCAATGAGCTACGGGTTGAAATCCATGCCACACCTTCCACATGCATCGGGTGTAAGGCAAACAACAGGGCTACCAAAAAGGCAGGCTCAAAGCGTTTAAACCACCTCATCATCAGCTTATATACCAACAGCGTATTGAACAGGTGTAGCAACAGGTTGGTGAGTATGAACCCAATTGCATGGTCGCCCGATATATGGTAATTGACGATAAAAGTTAATACAGCCAGTGGCTGGTACATGCCGAGGTAAAAGTTTTTGAATACGGAAGAACTGCCTGCTTCGCCATAGTGTATCACATCAGGATTTGTAATATACTCGCCATCATCCCATCCTATCAGGAATTCATGACTAAGGCTGCCTGAATACAGGATGAAGGTAAAGGCAAGTAAGCATATCACCAACAGGGAGCGAAGACTGATCCTGTGTCCTTTCCATAAAGTTACATACTTTACAATGGACTTGTTATCATTGGTTTGCTTGCTTTTTTTATCTCTTTGCACGACTCTTTAAATTACGCTTTTAATATCACGGTTCTAAATTCTGTTTCTCTTGCAAAGGTACTCAAATTTGATTTTAGAAACAGGTATGATGGTCTTTTCAAAATCTTGTTAACGATTAGGAAACAAGCCTTTTTTACCCCTGTTTGAAAAGTGAATCACTATTTGTAATACCTTTGAATCAATAAAATTATATCCTATGAAAAGATTGGTACTTCCTGTTATGCTGATGTTCATCGCATTAGTATTCAGTGCATGTGGCAAAGGCAAAGGTGACCTGCTCACTGAAAGAATACAGTATGATGTAATGATTAATTCGCCCGAACAGGATCTGGGCTGGTGGGTTCAGAACCTTGAAGCTGCCAAACGTGAAAAACTGGTAAAGGTGATCATGAATTCAGCTAAGTCAGGCGATCATAAATTATTTGATGTCATCACCAACAAGCAACTGACTCCTGAGGAAATCAAAGACCGCGGAACCCGTAATGAAATTATGACGCTTCAACGGCCTAATCCGCCTTATGAAAGTTATGATACCCTGGTAACCCGTGAACTTCAACTTTCAGATATCTCTAAAGTCCGTTTTTTGGAAGAATGGTACCTGAATGAGGAGTCCGGCATGATCACTAAAAAAGTAATCGCTATTTGCCCCATGGTGGAAAGTTATACAGAATCAGGCGAATTAAGGGGCCACCTGCCCTTGTACTGGATATCACTGGTTAAGAAATTCCCGCTCGAAGTTAAATAAGCAAATATCTTCTCCTCCCCGGGGCTGCTCCTAACAGGGAATGCTCCTCCTGTGAACGTTATTCTGCATCAGGAAGTTCATCCTCCCAATCATCCCCGGCAACGGACCCGGCACCGGATTTGATGGTGTACTTTGCGGAATTATATCTGGCAACGGCTTGGACAGTCAGGGCCGTTTCTTCGTTTCAGGAAGATCTCCCTTGCCGGAAGTCAGCTTATTTCAAATGGTTTAATAGACTGCAGATGGCTGAAATTTAATTACTTTTGCAGCCTTTAACAGAAATATGGAATATCAATATCATACTTTACCTAATGGGATCAGGTTAGTTCACCGTTACACCAAAACAATGGTCGGGCACCTGGCACTCATGGTCAATACAGGCTCAAGGGATGAATCATCATCGGAGCACGGGCTGGCACATTTTATTGAGCACATGATCTTTAAAGGTACTACCAGGCGCCGGTTATTCCAGGTGCTGGGTTACCTTGAAAATGTTGGGGCTGATTTGAATGCATACACTACCAAAGAGGAGACTTGCGTGCATGCTTCTTTCCCCGGACAATACTACCGCCGTGCATTTGACCTGTTTGCCGATATACTCATCAACTCCACCTTCCCTGAAAAGGAAATAGAGAAAGAGAAGGATGTTGTAATTGATGAGATCAACTCATACAAGGACACGCCATCAGAACTGATCTTTGATGATTTTGAGGAAATGCTCTTTAAGGATCATTCGCTGGGCGCTCCCATTCTCTCTACCCCGGCAAGGGTGAAGATGATTAACCGGAAAAAGATACTGGCATTTATGGAACATCACTACCATACTGACCAGATGGTATTGAGTTCGGTAGGCGATATTTCCTTCAGCCGGATTATTAAACTTGCCGAAGCTTATTTCGGCGTCATACCCGCTAACCTGCGTAACGATAAACGGATTCCTTTCGAAGAATACGTGCGTAAAGAGAAAGTACTCAAAAAAAGCGGCTTTCAAACACATTGCATTCTTGGCGGACCCGCTTACAGCTATGCCGACCCGCGCCGGGTAACCCTGGCTCTGCTGAATAATATATTAGGCGGACCTGCCATGAACTCCCGCCTGAGTATGGCCTTGCGTGAAAAGAGTGGCATTTCATATAACATTGAATCATCTTACACCCCTTATTGCGATGCCGGCTCTTTTATGATTTACCTCGGTATTGATAACGGATCTCTTGAAAAGGCACTGACCATAGTAAACCGTGAACTCAACCGGTTCCTTGACCATAAACTGGGTACTATGCAACTGCATGTGGCCAAACAACAATTTGCCGGGCAGTTGGCTGTTTCATTCGAATCAAACCTGAATGATGCCCTGTCAATGGCCAAGAGTGTTTTGGCATACGACACTGTTGATACCCCCGAAATGCTGATTAGTAAAATATTAGACGTTACCGACTCTGAACTGCTCCAGGTCGCTTCCGAAATCATTGACCCTGCTAAAATGAGCAGACTGGTTTATTTAAACAGGAAGTGAGGGGTGAGGGATGAGTTCTTGGTTCTTGGTTCTTGGTTCTTGGTTCTTGGTTCTTGGTTCTTAGTGCTGACTCCTGAGTACTGATTGCTGACTGCTGAACGCTGATTGACTATTGTTCTTTTTTATTTTTGGAAAAATGGATGAATTATTTGAGAAGCCTCAATTCCTTACTACCAACCGGGTGTATGAACAGTATGCAACGGAATATACGCTGCCTGATGATGACCTGATGGTGGAACTTACACGACGGACACACCTGGGGTTTACTACTGCCGGTATGCTTTCCGGTCCATTGCAGGGACGGCTGCTTCAGATGTTTTGCCAGATGCTGAATGCTAAAAGGGTGCTCGAAATTGGTACCTATACCGGGTATTCCTCCATCTATATGGCCAGAGGCATGCCTGAAGATGGTGTACTGCACACCATCGACAATAATCCCGAGGTGGCTGATCTGGCCGAAGAGTTTATTTCACGTGCAGGCCTTACCCGGAAAATTATCCTCCACCAGGGTGATGCCATGGACCTCATCCCGCTGATAGAAGGGCCGCTTGACCTGGTGTTCATTGATGCCGACAAGGAAAACTACATGAATTACTATAACCTGTGCTTTGACAAGGTTCGTAAGGGCGGTTTTATCATAGCCGACAATATCCTCTGGTACGGGAGAGTATTTGATGGAAACCATTACACCGACAAAGAAACCAAAGGAATCATTGCTTTCAACACATTCGTTCGAAACGACCATCGCGTTGAGAACCTGCTCCTGCCCGTACGCGACGGGCTCATGATACTGCGAAAAGCCTGATTACTGGTTACTGATTCGATACTCGTACTTTACCAGGTTGAGTTCTTCATTGGCTTTAACAATCTTCTGTTTCAGGTCCTGCTTAAACTGCATCAGTATTCCATGCAGTTCGGGATCACTGACTGCCAGTATTTGAGCAGCAAGGATACCGGCATTTCGGGCACCGTTAATAGCAACCGTTGCCACCGGGATTCCCGGAGGCATTTGAACCATAGCGAGCAGGGCATCCATTCCTTCAAGAGAGGCTTTAATGGGTACACCAATCACCGGCAATGGGGTCATTGCTGCAATTACCCCTGCTAAATGGGCCGCCATTCCTGCGCCTGCAATGATAACCCTGATACCTTTATCCCAGGCTTCCCTGCTGAATTTCTCTACCTCTTCAGGGGTGCGGTGCGCTGATAAAGCGTTTATTTCAAAGGGTATCCTGAACTCATTCAGAATCTCAGCAGCTTCTTTCATAACCGGCAGATCAGAAGTGCTACCCATGATGATGCTTACTTTTGGTGTCATAAAATGGTCTCTTTTGGTACTGCAAACATAAACAATTTGCCTTCATGTTTTGTTATCCGTCCTCTTTATTTGCTCCAGTAATTTATTGGGAAATTGGTTGTCAGTCATAAGCTTAATTGTAATAAATTTGTAAGTTCATAATCAGAGTTACATGGATAGTACTATTCGGGTCAAGGACAAAGACTTCAGGGTCTTTATCAAAGCTGATGAAATTGACACAGCCGTTCAAAGTATTGCTGATTCAATCAACAGGGACACCCAAGACGAGAATCCGCTTTTTTTAATACTCCTTAACGGCGCTTTTGTGTTTGCCGCTGATTTACTCAGGAAGGTCAACGTTGAAAGTACCCTTTCATTTGTGAAGCTTTCATCGTATTCAGGTACTCAGAGTACTCAGGTAGTGCGTGAACTGATCGGATTGAATGAATCTATTGAAGGACGGTCAGTGGTTGTGGTTGAGGATATTGTTGATACCGGGAATACCCTGAAAGCGCTGTTGGAATTATTGCATCAGCATAAGGCCAAAAAAGTGCGCATTGCCGCGTTGCTTTATAAACCTGAAGTATTCAGGGGAGGCTTTGATATTGACTATGTAGGTTTGGCTATCCCCAATGATTTCATTGTAGGTTATGGACTTGATTACGATGGTTATGCCCGTAACCTGCCTGATATTTACAAAATTGCAGAGTAAAACGCAGGATGATAAAGCCCTGTATTTTGCCAACATAATTTTTTTACATCATGCTTAATATCGCGTTATTTGGCCCTCCGGGGGCCGGTAAAGGTACCCAGTCAGCTCTGCTGGTTGAGAAGTACAACCTTGCCTATATTTCAACCGGCGATCTGCTCAGGCAGGAGATTGCTGAAGGTACAGAATTAGGGAATAAAGCCAAAGATATTATTGCCCGCGGTCAACTGGTTTCGGATGAGATGGTGGTTGAACTGATTGAAAAACGTATCATGATGAGCTCGGCTAATAATGGTATCTTATTCGACGGATTCCCCCGCACCCTTGTTCAGGCCTATATCCTTGAAGGATTGCTGCTGAAGCTTAACACCTCCCTGGCTTGCATGTTGAGCCTTGAAGTGCCCCGCGATGAACTCATTGCCCGTTTGCTTAACCGGGGTAAAATATCAGGCAGAAGCGATGATAACATGGAAGTCATTGAACTCCGGCTACTGGAATATGAAAGCAAAACAAAGCCTGTTATTGAATTCTATAAGTTCCGTAATCAATATATCCCTATTAAAGGAGTGGGCGAAATACCCGATATTTTTAAACGACTAACGGATTCTATTGACCATACGCTGCAAAAAGTATGGTTTAACCTGGTTCTGACCGGTGCCCCGGGATCGGGTAAAGGTACCCAGGGTCATTTGCTGGCTCAGAAATACAACCTCTATTACATCTCAACCGGTGAATTACTCCGGGATGAAATAATGCGCAATACGGAGATCGGCCAACGCGTTAAAAGTGTTATGGATAAAGGCGATCTGGTGTCGGACGAAATCGTCATACAACTCATTGAACGTGAAATAAAGCAGCATAACGATGTGAGAGGTTTCGTTTTTAAAGGTTTCCCGCGAACTGTTATCCAGGCCTACATTTTGGATGGCCTGCTGCGAAGAATGGATTCATCAGTTTCCTTCTGCATTGATCTGAATGCTACCACGCTGGAGTCGATCAAACGACTGAGCTTAAGGTCGAAAACACCTTTGGCCAGAGCTTACGACATGAATACTGACCTGATTGTTCACCGCCTGGAAGAATTCCAGGATAAGACAGTAGCTGTTGGTGGCTATTACGAAAAACAAAACAAGTATGCTATTGTTGAAGCATCAGGTACGGAGTCGGAGGTATTCAATCGCCTCAGCGCCAAAGTTGAAAAAGCAATGCGCCGTCTCCGTTAAACTCATTACACATTACTGATTACTTTTTTTAACTCATAACTCATTACTTAAAACTCATCCCTAAAAACATGGCCTCATCAAATTTTGTTGATTACGTAAAACTAAACCTTCGTTCAGGAAAGGGTGGGGCAGGATCGGCACATCTGTTACGTACCCGCGGTAACCCCAGGGGCGGTCCCGATGGCGGCGACGGTGGTCGCGGTGGACATATCATCCTCAAGGGTAATGCACAATTGTGGACGTTACTGCATCTGAAATATACCAAGCATATTAAAGCCGGCGATGGCGGTGGCGGTGGCAGTAGTTGCAAAACCGGCGCTTATGGTCGTGATGTTATTATTGAAGTCCCATTGGGTACTATTGTCAGAGATGCTGAAACAATGGAACAGGAAGCTGAAGTTACCCGCGACGGGGAAACCGTTATCATTCTTCCCGGCGGACGGGGCGGGCAGGGTAATGATCACTTTAAAACGCCTACCCACCAAACTCCTCGATTTGCTCAACCGGGCGAAGAGGGTATGGAAGTATGGAAAATATTAGAACTGAAAGTACTGGCTGATGTCGGACTGGTTGGTTTCCCCAATGCAGGGAAATCTACTTTACTGGCTGCACTTTCGGCCGCCAAACCTGAAATAGCCGACTATCCGTTTACCACCCTCGTGCCTAATCTGGGCATTGTGGCCTATCGTGATGATCGCTCCTTCGTCATGGCTGATATACCGGGTATTATTGAAGGTGCTTCTGAAGGTAGAGGTTTGGGACTGCGTTTCCTCAGGCATATTGAACGCAACTCCATCCTGTTGTTCATGGTTCCGGTTAACACGGAGAATATCCGTAAAGAGTATGAAATATTGCTTCACGAACTGAGTGAGTTCAACCCTGAACTGGCTGATAAGAAAATACTGTTGGCTATTACCAAATGTGACCTGATAGATGATGAGGGCCTGAAGAAACTTAAACGGCGCAAGATGCCTGATGTACCTACTATTTACATTTCATCACACACCGGTACGAATATTATGCAACTCAAAGATCTGCTCTGGAAATCAATTACGGAACAGGTCTGATTATAAACCCTGATAATCTGAATGTCAAATTTGATCCCCATCATTAGCAACATCACAGACTTACTGGTACATGCCGACCAACAACTTTTTCTGGTATTAAACGGGTTGCATAGTCCGTTTTTCGACGGGTTTATGTACCTGATGAGCAACAAGCTGATCTGGGCACCCTGGTATGCATTTATACTGTTCCTGTTTTGGAAGCACTACAAAAAAGCCTTCTGGATCATCCTGCTGATGATTGTATTGCTGGTAACCCTGACTGACCGGGTATCGGTGATGCTATTTAAAGACGTGTTTGAGCGATTACGTCCATGCCATGAACCGGCGTTGGAAGGTATGGTGCATTTGGTGAAAAATCATTGTGGAGGTTCCTACGGATTCATTTCCTCACATGCCTGTAACTCTTTTGGAGTGGCCATACTTGCTGGTTCGCTCTTGCGGAAATACTACAAATGGATGTTCCCTACCCTCATCGGTTGGGCGGTTGTGGTGTCATACAGCCGTATTTACCTGGGTGTTCATTACCCGGGTGATGTGCTGGTTGGTGCTCTGGTAGGATGCCTGCTGGGTTGCTTGGTAGTAGTGATATTTCAACGGATACTCAAACGCTATCCGCGGTTTGCAACTGATCCGACTGCCAAATTGTAATAACAGTACTCAACTGTTTCATGATGATAGCAGCATCCTGGTATGGGCGCTCTCCCGTATATTGCAGGAGAGATCAATAGACTTAATACCCAAAATACTTGCAATCGACTTTTTCGGGAACAATCCTCATGACCTTTACATTCTTCAGCGCCGGAATGCTGTAATTGAAATCATCTCTGTTCACATAATGGCGCATAACGATATTCATCACCCTGGCTTTTTCGCCCAGCTCATCTATGAACTCCACTTTCCCCCTTATCAGCACACTCTTGTACTTCATGCCATAGCTGCAGGCTACCTCCTCCGACTGGTGATGCATCTGATGTCCGGTACTCATGGCTATGCATACATTCGGATTCTGTTCAAGGACTTCAATCTTATGACCTTCAGGACCTGAATGAAGGTACAGAATCCCATCATCATAACCAAAGTTAAAAGGAAGGGTATAAGGCATGTTATTCCCGTCAACCATCCCCACAAAGCAAACTTCGCAAGCGTTTATCACAGCATTAATTAAATTGCTATCGGTTATCATTCGTTCTTTCATGGTCGTTATCTTAATTCATACAGTTAATAATTCGTGGTGATGATATCATGATGATGTTGCTTTTGTGATGTTGCTTTTGTGATGCTATCATCCTTTCAGGCTTCAAAACTAAGCCAATCTGTAGCAGACAGCAACGGTGGTTGATTACTTGGATGAACCTCCGAGTATGGAGTTGATAAGTGACATTACAATGCTGAACAGCAGTGCATACCAGAACCCGTCGACCGTAAACCCGTCAATCAGTGAAGAAGCCAGAAGTATGATGATGGCATTGATAACCAATAAAAACAGACCTAATGTCATGATGGTGAATGGAATTGTAAGGATTACCAGTATCGGTTTGACCAATACATCCAATACGGAAAGTATAATGGCTACCAAAACAGCCGTCAAAAAGGAATTAACGCCCACCCCCGGGAGCACGTAGGCTGAAACAATCACAGCCACGGTTGATATCAATAATCGAGTGATGAAATTCATAGTGTAGATTTTTAATGCCCTAAAGTAAATGAAAAAATCGGTTCAATTGTTCAAAAGCGCAAGAATGATGATAATACTTTGCTATTTTTGTTCAATCAATAATCGTAAACCTATATATTCTTTTAGGAAAGCCGTTTCCTTATGAAGCCTTTAGTTTGTTGAAACAACATTTTAATGACTAAAGTATATGGAAGCAGCTTCCTTGCCTGTTTTTGCTTAGCCTGTACTTTTTGACGCAAATATACCGGTAAGCCTCAAGTTTAATAAATACCCTGATGATATAACTGAAGTATAAATTATGAAACTACGACTGATTTACTTCCTGATATTTATGTTGACCGGCGCTTTTAATTTGCAGGCGCAGTATTATACTATCGGTCAGGAGCCGACATCTGTTAAATGGAAGCAGATACGCACAGAGAACTTCAGGGTTGTATATCCTGATTACTATGAAGCCGGGGCCATTGAGGCTGCCCGCCTGCTGGAACTTCATCGCCCTGTCGTGACGCAATCACTGAAGGTTTCCCCGCTGCTCACACCGGTGGTGATGCATACGGGTAGTATATATTCCAATGCGTATTCTATATGGGCTCCCCGCCGCATGGAGTTTCTGACGACCCCGCCTCAGGAAACCGACAGCCAGTCGTGGATAGATCTACTGGTGGTTCATGAATACCGCCATGTTGCACAGCTCACCAAAATGAATATGGGCTTTACCCGTTTTCTGGGCATTTTAACCGGTCAACAGGCTGCTTCAATGATTGTAGGGCTATTTATACCACCCTGGTTTTTGGAAGGTGATGCCGTGGCCACTGAAACAGCTCTCAGCCGAACAGGCAGAGGCAGAGTGGCTGATTTTGCCTTGCCCTTCAGAACGCAGCTTGTTGAGAGGGAACCCTGGCATTATACCAAAGCAATCCTCGGTTCCTATCGTGATTTTATTCCTGACCGTTACGTGTCAGGCTATCATATCATAGCAGCTTCACGAATGAAGTATGGCATGGACGTATGGAACTCTGCCCTGGAGCGCTCTGCCTGTAAACCCTATACGTTGAACCCTTTTAGCAAAGGCATTCAAAAAGTTACCGGGATGAAAAAGGAAGATCTCTATTATGAATCCATGTCCAAACTTCAAAGTCTGTGGAAGGCCCATCCTGATGGTTCCGATAGAAGTCAGAATATCAGCTTGATCCCTCAACCTCACAACAAGGCTTATGCCAACTATTATCACCCGTTCAGCTATAGAGGAGGGGTAATTGCGCTTAAAAACTCCCTGGACGAAATACCTGTTTTGGTCTTCATCGACAGTCTGGGCAAACAAAAACGGTTGTTCACTCCCGGCTTCATGGTTGATAATAACCTCGCTTTTAACGGTACGCTGATGAGTTGGGCCGAAATTCATCCCCACGTACGATGGGAAAACCAGGCTACATCGACGCTCGTGTTGTTCGACCCGGCTACCAAACATACTCTTAAAATCAAGACTCATGATAAACTGTACGCTCCCCGGGTATCGCCCGATAATCAGTTGATAGTTGCTGTGCGGGTAACGGAAGCCGGTCAATACAGCCTGGCTTTTCTTGATTTGCACGGTCAGGTTACCGCCGAAGCGATCCCTCCCCAAAACATATCCGGAACTTCAACCGGGTCGACCGGTAATGTATTCCTGACGACTCCTTCGTGGTCGCCCGATGGCAAGTCGGTGGTTTGTGTGCTGGTTGACAATCAGGGCAAAAGGCTGGCTGCTTATAACCTCGAAAAGCGAGCCTTTACCATCCTGACCCCTGCCATGACCGATGATATTTCATTCCCCTGCTACCAGGGTGATCAGATTGTATTCAGCATGGATGTGAATGAACGGACGGAAGTTTGTCGCTTGGATCCGGCAACAGGCCGCCTCAGCCGCCTCACCGCGTCAGCATACGGTACCACGCACCCCAGCCCTGACGGCGATCGGTTGTTGCTTGCCGCCTATACCATTGATGGTTATCGTGTTGCGGAGGTTACCACCGACCGGCAGAAAAACATTCTCCTCACTTTTACCGGCAATAACAACTGGGTTTTAGCCAATTCACTAAGCGCTGAAGAAACGGCTCGTGAAGGTTTTAGCGTAGGGAAAGTATCACATGAAGGTTTGAAAGAAGAAAAAGCTGCCCATGAAGATTTCAAAGAAGGGAAAGCAGGACACGAAGAATCAGGAGACTTGGAAGCTGAACATAAGGAAGCAAGTGTAGGGGAAGTCGCGAGCGAAGAATCAATAAAGCTTGGGGAAGCCAAACAAGCAGAATCATTAAGTAAAGATGATACAGTGCCGGGAGTATCGAATATTGCGCCGGGTAAAATGACCATCCGAAACTATGGCAAGGCGGCCCACCTTTTTAACATTCATAGCTGGGCTCCTTTATATGTGAACATTGATGATCAGACCATCACACCGGGCGTCTCCGTAATGAGCCAGAATCTGCTCAGTACCATGTTCCTGTCGGCGGGCTATGACTACAACACCAGTGAGGAAGCAGGCCTCTGGAGGGTTAACCTTCAGTGGAAGGGTTGGTTTCCTGTGCTCAGTACCAGCCTGTCGACCGGCACTCGCTCCGCTTACACCGGTGAGAATTATACAGGCAAACGCTTCAACTGGCATGAAACATCATGGGATAATTCCATCAGTCAGCAGCTCACTTTTGTGAAGGGCAAATTCAGTATGGGTACTTTTTTCGGGGTTATACATCAAACGGTGAAAACGAGTCCCGCCTTGAATACTCCCGATGGATTCCACAGCGGGACCATGGCTGCCCTTGGATACCGTGCTTATGGCTATATACTTCAGAAACAAGCCCACCGCGATTTCGTGACCCCGTTAGGATTTACCCTCGATCTGCATTACAAACATTCGCCTTATGGCGATTTCCTGGTCGGGGAACTCCTGTCAGCACAGTCACGCTTGTATCTGCCGGGACTGTTTAAAAATCACTCCATTCAGTTGTACACAGGCTACCAGCGACTGACCCCGTCAGAAGATGGTTATATCTTTTCAGGTGATATCGATTTGCTTTCAGGTTACGATGTCGGCACTCCTCGTGAGATGTTACGTTTACGACCCTCATATAGTCTGCCGTTGGCTTATCCCGATTTCCATTTAGGAACGGCATTCTACCTGAAACGGCTTCGCGGTACTGCATTCTATGACTATTCGAGGGCAAAATTTACCAGTTTGAATTCTCCTGTCGGTGCCTGGTTCGACTATACCGGTGTCGGGTTCGACCTGTTGGCCGATTACCATTTACTGGCACTTCCCGTACCCGTCACGACCGGCATAAGGGTCCAATACCTGAATGAAATCAGGCAATGGGAAATGAGTCTGTTGCTTTCAATGAATTTGTACGAATACTAAAAGGGTACCCATTCTGTATAGTAATGCATTCCGTATAGGGTGTTGCATCTAGTATATGATATGCCGTTTCAGTATGTGGGGCTGCCTTACATATCATTGATATGCTGTTTCCCGATGCGGTGGTAAGTCACCTATTGATAAGATATTATTTCCCGATGCGGTGGTAAGTCACCTATTGATAAGATATTATTCCCCGGTGCGGTGGTAAGTCACCTATTGATAAGATATTATTCCCCGGTGCGGTGATAAGTCACCTATTGATAAGATGTTGTTTCCCGGTGCGGTGGCAAGTCACATATAGCTGAACTGTTTTTCAGAATCCGAGTTCAGCAAAGTACTTCCATTCCGGACTATCGGGCAGGGGAGCCGTTACCTCAATCAATTGACCACCAACCGGATGTTCGAAACTTACCTTCTTAGCGTGCAGACAAATGGAACCATCCTTATTGGAACGGCGTGCCCCGTACTTTAAATCGCCTCGTATAATGAGTCCGTCGTGTGCTAACTGCACCCTGATTTGGTGGTGACGACCGGTGTGAAGGTCAACTTCCAGTAAGTGAAGCGTTTTGCCCGATGCCAGG
>JBAXYX010000035.1:0-21183 GCA_041670625.1 Lentimicrobiaceae bacterium
CCAATATATTGGTTTTCTTTTCTGATTTTTCGAAAGATAGGATTGAGTGAGATCATTGTGATTAGATCTTCTATCTTATTTTCAGAAATCCCCTTTTGCAGGAAATTTGATTTCCTGGTTTTCCTTTGCTTATCCATGGTTGCTTTTTGTTACTTTTTATTATTATTAGTTTACAATAAAGGTTATTTGCTCAAACTGATAAATATTTCACCTTGACGGTACAGATATTGCTTATATTTTGATAATCAAATCATCTTTTATATGCCACTGGTAAGTTCAGTTGAATAATGTAATAGCAAAGATGCTGGAGCTAATTGATTAATCTGTTACATAATTATCAGCAAGAGTTTCATGAATTCCACATACACCCAAGCTGACATTAAAAAACAAGAAGGAGGAAAGAATAATCATTTATAATGCCTGTAAATCAATAATATAAGATTATTGTCATGCTGCTAAGATATGTGTAAAAAAGAGATTTAGCTGTAAATGATGTAACATTTCATTAAGATCGTGTAACGTCATTTTGGCGTTTCATCATCACTTTTGTGTTCTGGAATTTATCAGATTATAGAACTCAAAAATAACTGTTATGGATTTTAGCCGAAAATTAATAAGCCTTCACGATCACCTTTTCTACTTTGCTTATACTCTGACAAACGATAAGGAAGAGGCGAAGGATTTGATTCAGGATACTTATCTAAAGGCATTAATGCACAGGGATAAATTTGCTGACCAGACAAACCTGAAGGCCTGGACTTTCACTATTATGAAAAATACGTTTATTAACAATTATCGGCGTAATAAAAAAGCAAATACAATTGTAGATAATTCTGAAGATCTTTACTATCTGAATATTCCTAAGAAATCTGATTTTGGTTCTCCTGAATCAGATATCTCTACAAAGGAGATTAAAGCGGGGATATCAAGGCTGGAGAAAGATCAACGGATGCCTTTTGAGATGCATGCTGCCGGATATAAATATAAAGAGATTGCTGAAAACCTCAATTTGTCAATTGGAACGGTTAAAAGCAGGATTTTCTTTACAAGGAAAAAACTAATGGAATCTCTTAAGGAATTTCAATCATGATATATGCCTCTCAAAGCAGAGAATCATATAACGGTAAACAAAAAAATCAAGAGTATATACTCTTGATTTTTTTTGTTTACCGGAGATTGAAATTTGATTTAAAGAGCAAAGTAGCGACTATCCACCGACCCACAACGCAGGGACAGAAATTGAAATTTGCTTTAAGGAGCAAAGCAGAATTATCTAAAAGTCAATGGTAGAAATTGTAATCTGATAATTGAACTCAAAATACTAACTCGCGTTTATGAGAGATGTAAAAGTGTTAAGTTAATCTATCGAAAAATGAATCTTCACGAATACCAGGCTAAGGAAATTCTTAAATCCTTCAATGTAAAGATATCCAAAGAAATAATTACTTTCAACGCTGATGATACAGATGAGGCTGCAACTGGAAGTGCAAAAAAAAACAGGATCAGCATATTTTGTAGTTAATGCCCGGATATATTCAGGTGAAAGGGGTAAAGGGGGAGGAATAAAAATTGCTTAATCTGTTGATGATGCAAAAACGATTTCTATACAGATATTAGGAATAGAATTGATTACACCTCAAACTTCTCGTGATGGGAAACTAGCAAGTAAAGTATTAATTGAGTAAAGCATTAATTGGCCAAAATATTTATTAGCAGGGCCCTCATAAGCCTAAAGAATACTACCTAAGCATCATATTAAACAGGGCTATAAGTACATTCAACAATTATGCTAAATGAAGCAGTAACCCTGGTTATCCAATTACTGATTGATTTAAAAAAAAAGGCAGGCTGCCCAATTGACAGCCTGTCTTAATCAGTAAAGTATTCTTAATTTAGTATTCAGCAATAATTTCCTTTACGCGATCAGGCGACAGACGACCATACACTTTATCACCTATCAGTGCAACCGGAGCAAGTCCGCATGCGCCAACACAACGAAGACATGATAAAGAGAATTTGCCATCAGGAGTAGTTTCACCTACACTGATATTGAGAACACGTTTAAATTCTTCAATAATTTTTTCAGCGCCCCTTACATAACAAGCAGTACCTAAGCAAACGGAGATAGGATGTTGACCTTTAGGAAGCATCGTAAAGAAAGAGTAAAAGGATACTACCCCATAAACCTGGGCTACGGGAATTGCTAATTCTTGAGCTATTATTTCCTGAACTTCTGCAGGAAGATAACCGAAGATGCCCTGTGCTTGGTGCAGAACATTAATCAATTCGCCCTTATTATTGTTAAAAGTTTTGCAAACAGTTTTAAGTTCTTCAATTTTGTTTGCAGCTAATTTTATTTTTGCCATGATTTTGATTTCTTTTAGTGTTTCAAATATAGGGCTTATTCACCAACGATTACTTCAGAACTCTTGTCAAAATATTGAGTATGAAGCAGATGGTGTGATAATTCACCACACGGTTTGCCTAAAAATTCCTCATAAAGATTAATGATATAAGGATTTTCATGTGATTTGCGAATAACTTTTGAAGCATCCTCATCATAGAGCGCTTTTTGGCGAGCTTTAATGATTGATGAATCGCCATGATGTAAAGGCTGACCACCACCACCAATACAACCACCAGGACAAGCCATGATTTCAATAGCATGGTACTTAGATTTACCCGCTTTGATCTCTTCAAGTAATTTCCTGGCATTACCAAGTCCATGGGCGATACCTATACGGACAGGTAAACCGTCGAAATCAATAGTTGCTTCACGAATGTATTCCATTCCACGCAATTCTTTAAAATCAACCTTTTCAAGTTTTTTACCTGTTTGAATTTCATAAGCAGTTCTGACAGCAGCTTCAATAACACCACCGGTAGTTCCAAAAATAACAGCAGCACCGGTTGATTCTCCCATAGGTTTATCAAAATCTTCATCAGGAAGTTCATTAAAAGTAATATTAGCTTGCTTGATAAGATGAGCTAATTCACGGGTAGAAATTGAAAAATCAACATCAGGGTTACCGTTAGTTTTAAATTCTTCTCTCTGGCATTCAAATTTCTTAGCGAGGCAAGGCATAATTGAAACCACTACAAGGTCTTCACGTTTAACGCCAATTTTTTCAGCTAAATAAGTTTTAGCAATAGCACCAAACATTTGCTGAGGGCTTCTGGCAGTTGAAGGGATGTTGCGCATTTCAGGGAACTGATGTTCAAAGAAATTAACCCAACCAGGGCAGCATGAAGTTAAAATAGGTAATGGAACATTTTTATCACCTTTCAAAAAGCTGTTTAAACGACCAAGTAATTCTGTACCTTCTTCCATGATGGTTAAGTCGGCAGCGAAGTCAGTATCAAATACATAATCAAAGCCAAGGCGACGTAAAGCAGCGGCTAGCTTGCCAGTAACACTGGTACCTGGTGCGAATCCGAATTCTTCACCAAGAGCAGCTCTGACGGCTGGAGCGGTTTGAACTATAACGGTTTTCTTAGGATCAGCAAGAGCTCTGATAACAGAATTGGTATTATCAACTTCAGTAAGAGCACCTGTTGGGCAAACAGCAACGCATTGTCCGCAATATGTACAAACGCTATGGTCAAGGTTCATTTCGAAAGCAGGAGCAACAACAGACATAAAACCTCTGTTAACAGCAGAGAGAACGCCAACGGTTTGAACATCATTACACATCATTTCACATCTACGGCACATTATGCACTTATCAATATCACGAATAATTGCGGGAGATGTATCAGGGCGATAAGTTGATTTTGCACCTTCGTAGTGTATTTTTCTGATACCGAATTCCTGAGCCAATGACTGTAATTCGCAGTCGCCATTTTTAGCACAAATCAAACAATCTGTAGGGTGGTCAGAGAGAATTAACTCCAGTACGGTTTTACGGGCATTCAAAACCTTAATATTATGGGTGTTAACCACCATTCCTTCAGTACATTCAGTAGCACAAGCCGGAGCGAGATTTCTTCTGCCGGCAACTTCTACGACGCAGATACGGCAGCCTGCAGGTTTATTCTCAATGTTAAGATCATGAAGGTGCAGATAGCACAAGGTGGGAATATGTATTCCTACTTGTTTAGCAGCAGTGAGGATAGTGGTTCCTTTTTCAACCTCAACAACTTTATTGTCAATATTTATTTTAATGGTTTCCATTATCTAATACAATTTATTTGATTACCACAGCATTGAATTTACACTTTTCAAGACATGCACCACATTTAATGCAGACTTCCTGATTGATTGTATGAACACCTTTGCGTTCACCAGAAATTGCGCTAACAGGACAATTCCTTGCACAAGCAGTACAACCGACACAGTTTTCAGCCAAAATGGCATATTGCATCAGTGATTTACATCTGCCGGCACGGCATTTTTTATCGGTTACATGTTCTATATATTCATCCCAAAAATTATCAATAGTTGATAATACAGGGTTAGGTGAAGTTTGACCTAAGCCACACAAAGCAGTATCTTTAATAACCTGAGCTAAATTCCTCAACTGGTCAATGTCTTCAAGTGTTCCATTTCCTTTGGTAATTTTCTCCAGGATTTCGGAAAGACGCTTGTTGCCAATTCGACAAGGAGCGCACTTACCACAAGATTCTTCAACAATAAAGTCAAGATAGAATTTAGCAATTGAAACCATACAGTCATCTTCGTCCATTACAATCATTCCACCTGAACCCATCATTGAGCCATTGGCAATAAGATTATCATAGTCGATAGGGGTATCCAAATGCTTTTTAGTTAAACAGCCACCCGAAGGGCCACCTGTTTGAACTGCTTTAAATTCTTTGCCATCTTTAATGCCACCCCCTATTTCATATATTACTTCGCGAAGAGTGGTTCCCATAGGAACTTCAATGAGACCAACATTGTTAATTTTTCCTGCTAATGCAAATACTTTGGTACCTTTTGACTTTTCAGTTCCAATACTTGAGAACCATTCAGCACCTTTATTAATAATAACCGGTACATTAGCAAAAGTTTCAACATTGTTAACATTAGTTGGTTTGCCATAATAACCTGAAACAGATGGGAATGGTGGTTTTACAGTAGGTTCACCTCTTTTGCCTTCCATAGAGTGAATCAGAGCAGTTTCTTCACCACAAACAAAAGCACCGGCTCCATAACGTAAAGTAATGTCAAAATTAAAACCGGTTCCAAGTATGTTGTTACCGAGTAATCCATATTCACGTGCCTGATTGATAGCTATTTTCAAACGTTCGATAGCAAGAGGATATTCAGCCCTGATATAAACCAATCCGTTTGAACCGCCAATACAGTAACCGCAAATTGCCATTGCTTCAATAATAGAATGAGGATCACCTTCAAGAATGGAACGATCCATAAATGCACCAGGGTCGCCTTCGTCGGCATTACAAACTACATATTTTTCATCATTCACTGATTTGCTGGTGATTTCCCATTTTAAACCAGTGGGGAATCCTCCTCCTCCTCGTCCACGCAAACCAGACTTTTTCATCAATTCAATCACTTGTTGAGGAGTCATTTCTGTGAGACACTTGGCTAATGCTTCGTATCCATCACGGGCAATGTATTCTTCAATATTTTCAGGATCAATGAAACCACAGTTTCTTAAAGCAATACGTAGTTGCTTTTTGTAGAATCCCATATGCTTTGAATCAGAAACATGCTCTTTGCTTTCAGGATTTATATACAACAACCTGTTTACTTTACGTCCTTTAATTACATGTTCCTCAATAATTTCACGTGCATCATCGGGAGTTACCTGAGTATAAAAAGTGTTATCAGGCATAACTTTAACAATAGGTCCCTTTTCACAAAAACCAAAACAACCTGTTGCAATGACCTGAACTTCATTTTCAAGCCCTTTGTCGTTAACGATTGTTTTCAGATTATTCAATAACTGGTCACTTGATGAAGCATGACATCCTGTGCCACCGCAAACAAGAAGATGCATTTTATATTTAGCCATTATAAGTCCTCCTTATTTTTTTTCGATGGTTTCGTAATTAACAGGAATGATACCTTCAACGAGTTCACCATTCTTAATGTATTTTTCAATAATCTCGTCAGCTTTTTGAGTATTAACATACCCATAAACTACAGAAGCCTGACCCGGAAGAGTTATTTCAACGGTAGGTTCAGCAAAGCAATAACCCATACAACCTGTTTGGGTAACAATAGCCTGAATATTTCTCTTGTCTAGCTCTTCGATGAAAAAATCCATAACTTGTTTTGCTCCTGATGCAATTCCACATGTTGCCATAGCAACTCTAATCTGTACAAGGCTTTCGGGGTTGTTACTCTTTTCCCTTAAGCCCATCTTCCCTTGCAAGTTTTCCTTGATCTTACGCAGGTCGGCCAATGATTTAACTTGTCCCATGTTGTTTTAAAAATTTTATTAAGTTTGTTGTTAGTTAAGTTCTATCTTGATATTTTTAGTTCATTGAGATTCTCATTGATCATTTCTTTCAGAAACCGTATTACTGAAGGTTCTGTTATCGAAATATCATCCAGTGTTTTAGTAATTTCAGCAGTATCAAAAGTATATTCACCTGTATTTGTAACATGGTGATACTGGATCGTAACATTGGGATTTGCTGCTGACAAAAGTACAATTGTTCCGGCAATATCACCAATAGGTGGACGGTCAGGATGATTTAAAGTAAAATTGGCTATTACTTTGGTGCCAACTCCCTCTTCGCTTGATATGCTAAAATTCCCCTCTGTTCGCTCTGCATTCTGCTTAAGCAGTGGAATGCCAAGACCTATTTTACGGGTAGTTCTGGTTGTTACATAGGGATCTGTTACACTGGCAACAAGCTTAGGAGACATTCCAAAGCCATTATCTTCAATTATGATAGCGTAATTATCCTCGTCCATATTTTCAACAATCTCTATTTTTATCCATGTAGCTTTTGCAGAAATAGAGTTTTGCGCTATATCCATAATATGCATTGAAAGATCTTTCATTGAATCACCACCTTTCTTCCTGATTGATCATGCAACGCTAACAAGAATTCATAATATTCAGCAGACTCCATTTCAAGCTGTGTAGAACATTCTCCTATCTGGTCAAGGAAATGAGCATCTGAGTTTCGTACAAAAGTATAATTTTTAGTCAATTGATTTTGTGCCTTAAACGATTCGGTATCTATATGCTTTGACAATTCAAATGCGTCAGCTTTAAGATTTGAAGGAATAAAGCCTAACTGACTTATTATGCTGTTTTTTGGTTTATTGACATGCGCAGGAATAAAAATGCCATTAAGTTGATGCACGATTTCTTCGAGTTTGTCAATTCCAATTGATAATGCTGAAATAAGAAGCTTTTCTTCTTCAAAAACAATATTCTCATCTTCATCTACTACAATCTGATAACCAAAAAGATCAGGATTGTTTTTTATGTCAGGAAGGAATTCATCCAGATAAGTCTGAAACATATCAAGTTTCTCAAAAGATTCAAAATAGGCAAGACAGTGGATTTCTTCCTTAGTGGTAACTTCCACTCCGGGGAAAACAGTCAGACCTTCTTTTATAGCTTCCCGGGTTACTATTTTACACTGACGAGTTGAGTTGTGGTCAGTAATACCGATGATGTCAATTTTTTGTTCCAAAGCTTTTTGCACAATATTCTTTGGACTCATTTCCAGGCTGGCGCATGGAGATAAGATTGTATGAATATGTAAATCAGCTTTGTAAGTATTCATGACTACTTGTGCAATAAATTATAAACTTTACCAATGATCTCAAAGGTTGGTTCATTGGTAATCAGAACAGGAATATTTTCCTCATTACTTTGTGAAGTCATATCATCTTCTGGTTGCAGACCTTTAACAAGAATAACGCAGGAAAGATCCTTTAAAGAAGCAATGGCCATTACATTTTTATGGGTTTGTAAAGTAATCCATAAGTTTCCACTATCAGCATGTCCGATAACATCGCTTAGTAAATCGGAAGCATATCCTCCGGTTATTTCATTATCTAAACCTCCGGTTCCGCAGAAAACAGTTAATCCAAGCTGTTCAGCTAGTTCTCTTACCTTCATGATCTATGTCTCTGTATTTATTAGTTTTTTCAAAGCCCCAGATATCTTTGAGTATCTGGTTACTTTCTTCCTGGTTTAATTCTCCTCTTTGTTCAAGAGTGCTTTTAATAAAAACACATTGTTTTAATTCTGCTCTTCCCTGCACTATATCCAAAGCGAAAGCCTGGCAATTTGGAGCACCGCAAACACTGCAATCAATCATTGGAAGGACCTTCATAATCTGATTGGCTCGTTCCATTTTCTTCATTGCTTCACCCATATTTTCATCAAGCTTCATCATTGAACGAGGTTTAACAGGCTCAATCATGCTTATGTTTTTCAATAAAAATTCTTTTTGCTCTGTAATAGGCCTGAATGCATCAGGGTGTTCATGAAGCAAAGTTTTCTCTTTGAGAGAATCAACATGATTTCTCAATCGTTCAACAGTGAGGAATCGGTTACCAGGAGTAAGTGCTCCGCCAGCACAACCTTGGTCACATGCCCTTAACTCAAGGAAATCAATGTCTGAAATCTCATCATTTTCAAGCTTTTCAAGGAAATCTATCACATTATGAATTTCGTCAATGGCTAAGCACCTCCCTTTTACATGATTGGCTTCGCCATTTGGGAGTGACCAGTTTTTGGCTTTTCTTGACAGACACATCGGACCCGGCCAAGCACATGTTTGATTTGATTTCTGTGATGCCTGACGATATACTTTGTTGAAAATAAAGTCCATATTAATGGCACCTGTGATTGGTGATGACATCTCGCCAACAGGTTCCTTAATAGCAGCAATTTTCGCTGCACAAGGAGTTACATAGAAAATACCAATCTCATTATCAGGAATTCCTTTATCAAGTAACTCTTTCTTCAGGAAGTTAGCAGAAATATCCAGAGGAGGCTTTAAGAGCATGATATTATCTACCAGAGATGGGAACTTAACCTGAATTAATCTCACAATTGCCGGGCAGAAAGAAGAAATAAGTGGTTTAATATCAGGATGAGATAAGGCATAATCGTTTATTGCATCAATAAGAATCTCAACACCATTTTCAACTTCGTAAACATGGGTAAAGCCTAATTCCATCAACACACTTTGAATTTGCCGGTGTGTGATTTCTTCAGGGAATTGGCCTGTAAATATAGCAGGTACCAAAGCAATACGATACTTGTAATCAAAAATGTAATTAAAGTCATCATGGTCAACAATAATGGCACTTACAGGACATGACTTGAAACATTCGCCACAATCAACGCAATGGTCTTCAAATAGAACAGCTTTCCCATTCTTGACTCGTATTGCTTCGGTTGGGCAAACATTCATGCATCGTGAACAACCTACGCAAAGGTCTTCACGAATCTTCAAAGCATGATGAAATTTACCTGTGTCCATTTTGTTTCATTAGTTAAGATAAAAAGCCATCTCAACAATTGTTCCTTTGCTTACTTCTGATGTGATGTTTAGTTCATCACTATTGTTCTTTATATTTGGCAGACCCATACCTGCTCCAAACCCCATTTCCCTGACTGCAGTTGATGCAGTTGAATAACCTTTTTGCATTGCAAGTTGAATATCAGGTATTCCGGGACCCTCATCAACCAGCCTGATATTAATAATATCAGTGCTGATATCAATGAAAGCAACCCCAGAATAGGCGTGAGCTACAATGTTCACTTCTGCTTCATAGAGAGCAACTACCACACGCTTAATTATTTTGGGATCAACATTTAGTTGCTTCAGTATTTTCTTTAGCTGACTTGATGCAGCACCAGCCTTTATGAAATTACCACCTTCAATGTTAAACTCAAAATGCATGTCAAATAAATTAATAAACAGGCATTAAACCTGCAGAATAGAGTAGGCCGGAGGCTCTGTACATGGAGTAGTCACACTCAACCAGTATCATATCATTTTCTTCGGCCAATTGGATCATTTCGGGAGTAGCTTTTTTTTGGCGTACAAAAATAATATTCGAAATATCTGACATCTCGGCTGTTCTGATTGTTTGGAGATTAGCCAATCCTGTCAATAATAGAATATTATCTTTTTCAATGGTCAGGACATCACTCATTAAATCAGAAGCGAATGCATATTCAACCTCTGAATTTAAATTATTTTGCCCGGAAACAACCTTAGCGCCAAGTATATCAACTACTTCCCTTATTTTCATTATTTTTCAAGTTAAGCACTATTAGGTGCAGGATCTTTTCAAATGGAAGTGCAAATATAAAAAGTATTAACGGAATAATCTAATAAATTGTGAAAAAAATAACATTGTTAATTCAATAACAATGTTATTCATTAAACAACTAATAACCAATTGCTACGATACAAAAAAAAGAGTGTTTTGAAACACTCTTTTTTTTAATAACCATAAACTATTAATACCGCTTTCTTGGCCTGTAATGTGTATGTAACAAGTCGTGCGATTTGTGACTTAGCGGTTCACCAAGGAAATTTGCATATACTTCAACAACTTCAGGATTTTCATGCGACTTTCTTAATGGCATATTAACGTCTTCACTATAAATCGCTTCTGCTCGTTTCTTCCTTATTTCAGGTGAGGTTGGAATAGGTTGACCACCTCCACCAAGGCAACCACCCGGACAACCCATAACTTCAATAAAGTGATAGTTCGCTTCTCCGCTTTTTACTTTATCCATTAATTTTCTCGCATTGGCAAGACCGTTAGCTATAGCTACATTCAAATCAACACCTTCAAGGAAGCCCCATTCAGGCTTGACATTTTTGATTTTGATTGAAGCTTCTTTAATACCTTCCATTCCTCGAACAGGTTGTATATTCAAATTTGTAAACGGCACTTCTCGTCCGGTAACAATTTCATAGGCTGTACGTAAGGCGGCTTCCATAACACCTCCTGTTGCACCGAAAATTACTGCTGCACCTGTTGATTCTCCCAAAATGCTATCATATTGTTCTGCTTCAAGCTTGTTGAATTCAATACCAGCTTGTTTGATCATCATGGCTAATTCTCTGGTTGTTAATACATAATCAACATCCTGGTACCCGCTATCACGCATTTCAGGTCGTTCACATTCAAACTTTTTAGCTACACAAGGCATGATAGAAACGACTATCATATCTTGGGCTTTAATGTTGATCTTTTCCGCATAATAGGTTTTTGCCAGTGCACCAAACATTTGTTGTGGAGACTTACAGGTGGATAAGTTATCCAATAAATCAGGGTACAAATGTTCCTGGAATTTTATCCATCCTGGTGAGCAGGAAGTCATCATGGGTAATTTGACTGAATCATCTTTATCAACGATGGCTTTCTTTAAACGGGTAAGTAACTCAGTACCTTCTTCCATGATGGTGAGGTCGGCAGTAAAGTCAGTATCAAGTACTTTGTTAAACCCAATTTTCTTTAAAGCTGAAACCATCTGACCGGTTACCCTTTCACCCGGTGGAAGCCCTAAGTCTTCACCTAATGCTATTCGGGTGGCAGGAGCAGTTTGAACAACCACAAACTTTGATGGATCATATATTGCCTTCCAAACTTCTTCAATGTAGTTGTGTTCCGTTAAAGCGCCTGTTGGGCAACGATTGATACACTGACCGCAGTTAGAGCAAACTACATCATTAAGTGGTTTACTTAGGAAAGTAGCAATTTTTTGATGATCGCCTTTATTAACAACAGCTAGTGCGCTGATTCCCTGAAGTTCATGACATGTACGTACGCATCTCTGGCACCTGATACATTTGCTGTCATCTTTTACAACTGAAGGAGAAGATATATCCTGTATTTTATCAATAGGCTTTACCAGGTCAAGGAATACATGATCACCTATGCGATATTCACTGGCAAGATCCTGTAATTCGCAATTTCCGTTTTTAAAGCACTTGGTGCAGTCTGCATTATGTTCAGTTAGTAATAATTCAACAATGTGTTTACGTGCAATACGGACCTTTTCACTATTGGTCAGCACTTCCATACCTTCCGAAACAGGCGTTGCACATGCTGCAGCCAATAAACGCGCACCTTTGACTTCTACCACACATACCCTGCAATTGCCGGCAACTGTTAAATCAGGATGATTGCATAAAGTTGGTATGCGTAGATTAAGCTTCCTGGCAGCATCAAGTATCGTAGTGCCCTCATCTACTGATATGGGCATGTTATTGATCTTTAGATTGACTAAATATTTGTTCATGATATCTTGGTTTTGAGGTGCTACATTAATAAATGATCTCTTCTCTGAAATTATCGACAATAGAATTAAAAGGATTGCCGACTGACTGACCTAAACCACATTTAGCTGCGATTTTCATCGTATTTGTCAGCTTTTTAAGATCATCAAGATATGAAGGAGGCTTTTCTCCTTTTTTAACAGCTTCTATTCCTTTGAGAAGTTGTTGACAACCAACACGGCAAGGTGTGCATTGTCCACATGATTCTTCTGTAAAGAATTCAAGATAATCATGGAGCACATTATACATGGAACGTGAGCTATTGAAAATCATCATAGAGCCCCCTGTCGGGATTCCTTCAAATCCAATAATAGTATCATTGAATTTCTTGCGTGGCACACAATGACCTGATGCACCTCCAACCTGGATTGCTTTAGCATCGCCATCACCAAATTCTTCAACAAATTTATTCAGAGGCATACCCAGTTCCAGTTCATAAATGCCCGGAATAGGGGTGTCACCTGATACACTGAATACTTTAGATCCTCTTGAATCAAAGGTTCCGAGAGTTTTAAATTTCTCTGGGCCCATATGGCATATCATGGTAGTATACACAAGAGTTTCAACATTGTTTATTACAGTTGGTTTTCCGTTATATCCGGCAACAGTAGGGTAGGGGGGCTTGTTACGTGGTTCGCCACGCTTCCCTTCCATTGATTCAAACAATGCACTTTCCTCACCGCATACATAGGCACCGCTTCCGCTTTTAAGGAATATGGTAAAATCAATGTGCTTCTGCTTTAAAGTATCATTGAATTTGTCCAGTTTAACTTGTAAATCTTTGAGCAAAAAATTATACTCACCTCTTACATAAATATAACCTTCTTTAGCGCCGATTACGTAACCACATATGGTCATACCGGTGAATATTTTCTCGGGAACTCTGTCAAGTATTTCCCTGTCCTTGAAAGTTCCCGGCTCGCCTTCATCTGCATTACAGATTACGTATTTTGTGTCGTTGTCTTCATTACGGGTGAATTTCCATTTCAATCCAGTAGGGAAGCCTGCGCCACCCCTGCCTTTAAGACCGCTATCGATTAAATCAAGGATGATTTCATCTGCTGATCTTTTAAGCGTTTTTTCTAATATTCCGATTGGTGAAAATGATTTATCACTCTCGAAAATTATGTCTACTTTTTTTAGCTTGTTTTCCATTTGATACTTAGTTTAGCAGGCGTTTTCTATTGTATTTCTTTACCGTAGGTCTCAAGGATATCAATTGCCTTGGTTGGAGTCAATTCAGGATAAACCTCATCATTTACGAGCATAACGGGACCTTTATGACACCAGCCCAAGCAATTGGCTGTAAGAAGTGTAAACTTCTTGTCATGGGTGGTTTCGCCTACTTTTATCTTCAGGTGGTTACAAATTGCATTTACTATTTCATCCTTGCCTTTCATGTGGCAGGTAATAGTTTTGCATACCCTGATGATGTTTTTTCCCCGTGGTACGGTATCAAGAAATGTATAAAACGATGCTGTTCCATATACATCTGCTGCTGAAAGATCCAATTCTTTCGCTACAACTAACATGGCTTCTTCTGATAGGTAATGCTCTTCATGCACTATACCCTGAAGAATTGGCATCAGGCTGTTGCGTGACCTGCCATTAATACCGACAAGTTCCTTTACTAACAATTCTGTTGTCATTTAATTTCCTCCATTGTTGATAAAAATGAATGTTTTGTGAATTGAGTGTGACTAATAATTCTTTACGAATCATCACTCAAATATAAAAAATTCTTTTGTGAAATGATTAACAATAGGACTTTTTTTTTTGACTTAAAGGCTAATTTAGATTGATTCTAATTTATGTTCTCTTTTGCCCTGTTTTCAATATATGTAGAACACAAATTGTACTTAAGTTTCTTTCATTATCAGGAATTAGTACTTTTGTTTAATGAATGGAACCCGATATTTCCTAAAACTTGCTTATAATGGCAGCTCATTTCATGGTTGGCAGTCTCAAATAAATGCTCATACTGTTCAAAAAGAGCTTGAGAATTGTCTTTCATTGATTCTTCAGAACAAGGAAATTTCTGTTACAGGTGCCGGTAGAACCGATACAGGGGTTCACGCACGTGTTTTTTATGCGCATTTTGATTATTATATTTTGTTGACAGCCACTGAGTTAAAGCATCTAATGTACAGATTGAATCATGTATTACCTGATTCAATAGCAGTGCAGGAAATATTCGCTGTTAAAAGTGATGTACATGCCCGGTTTTCTGCTATCTCGCGGACATATAGGTATTATATCTGTCGCACATATGACCCCTTTGCAGTCGGAATGAGTTACAAATATACAGTACCACTGAACATTGAACTGATGCAGAAAGCTGCTATACTAATCAAGGACTATACTGATTTTACGTGTTTTGCTAAGACAGGAACCCAAACAACTACCAACATTTGCACCATTTATGAGAGTGAATGGGTACAGGAAGGCAACATGCTGATTTATAAAACTAAAGCTAACAGGTATTTGCGTAATATGGTCAGAGCAATGGTAGGTACTCTGATTGATGTGGGTAAAGAGAAACTTACACTGGCAGAATTTACTAAAATATTACAAAATGGTACCCGCTCTGATGCCGGTCAGTCTGTACCCGCATGTGGCTTATTTCTTGAAGATGTTGAATATCCTGATGACATCAGGCTGTTATAAAATTTTAATTTACCAGGTATTCCCAATTAAATTAGTGCCTGGAAGTTAAATTAGTGCCTGGAAGAAAAATACAGCCATTATCAGAGATACCACTAACTTAGCTACTGTACCTGCCAGAAATCCGACAAACGTACCTGTTCCTGCTTTTAATGCTATTCCAAATCGCTTACCGGTAATTAACTCACCCACAATTGCGCCGACAAATGACCAAATAATCATCCCAATGGGAGGAAAGAAAATAATTCCTGCCAATAAACCAATAGTAGCACCCCAGACACCCGTGTTGCTGCCTCCAAATTTCTTTGTTCCAATAATGGGTATCAAATAGTCTAACACTACTACCACTATGGTGATGATCAGCCAACTAATTAAAAACCTGTCAGTATATGTGTGATAATTTGTTAAATGCAGTATTAAAATTGCCAGGTAGCTAAGCGGTGGTCCCGGTAATATTGGCAATATTGAGCCTGCTACTCCGGCAATTGCTAAAACTACTCCTAAAGTTAACCAAAGCCATTCCATTTTGTCGTTTTTTAAGGCTTTACATCCATTTGTTGTAAACAATGCTATAAAGTTAATTGTTTATTGCGTTATTCTTCTAGAATCAATCACATTTTTTAACGAGTATACTAATCCAAGAATTTGCAACTGAAAGTAACGTCCTTAAACAAGTGAATTATTATGAGAAATTACAATCGATGTCACGTACTTTAATGCGTATACTAATCCAAGAGCTTACAACTGAAAGTAGCGTCCTTAAACAAGTGAATTCTTATGAGAAATTACAATCGATGTCACTTTGTTTAGCAAGTATAGTAGCTAAAATCAAATCATATATAACTGTTTTTTTTAAAGGAACAAATGAAACCATCCGTAATAATATTCATGATATTGGCTTTAAGCTTCTTAAACTCATGTAGTGATAACACATTAACATCAAACACTATGCCATATAACAACGATAATCAATTAACTGAAAGGATATTCAAGAGTGATGAAGAATGGAGAAAAATACTCACTCCTGAGCAGTATAAGGTATTACGTGAAAAGGGTACTGAAAGAGCAGGTACCGGTCTTTATGATCAACATTTCGTGAAAGGTACTTATTACTGTGCCGGTTGCGGATTAGAATTATTTACTTCTGAATCTAAGTATGATGCAGGATGTGGTTGGCCGAGTTTTGCAGAACCTTCCTCAAATAAGGCAGTTGAAAAGCATGTTGACAAAAGCTTTGGTATGATTCGTGCTGAAATTGTTTGTTCCCGTTGTGGCGGACACTTAGGCCATGTGTTCAATGATGGGCCGCCACCTAAGGGATTGCGTTATTGTATTAATTCAGCTTCCCTGGTGTTTAAAGCTGCTGAGTAGTTGTTAGACTTCATTGTCAATGCTTAAATATGGAGTGATACATCCATTCTCGAATTATAATAACAGAAAGCAGAAGCTGTAAAGAATTATCTATTCAATTAATGCGTTAGCGATAATTCGTTGAGGACGATTTACAAATAACCAGGGACGGATATTCGGGTAACCATTGTATAATACCTTGCCTTTATTGCTAACAATCAATAGGTATGGCACTCCTGTCATTTCCAAATCATTATATACTTTTTCACTATTTACAGCAAATCCCCAATTAAAGCTATAATTTTCCTGAATCTGTGTCTTAAAATATGAAGTATCACTTTTACGGAAGGAAAGGAATACAGCATTAATGCTGACATCATTTTGTTCATGGTACTCTTTAGCCAGATTTGAAAAATATGGATATTCTTTTTGACATTGTCCACAAGATGCTGACCAGAACAGATATACATTTACTCTTGTATTTGTTGATGGAATTGTATCCCCTCTGCAGTCAATAAAATCGAAGTTAGCATTGTGCCCAATTACTTTGTAAGTTGAACAATAGCATATCATTGCATAATTTTCCTGCAGCGGCCAAGCTGATAACGCGCATATTAAAGTAATGCAACCTACACCATAAAGTTTGCGATGGCTTCCATCATTAAGTAGAATATAAAATATAACGACCGATAAAGTACTGGCAATCAAATAAACCGGTAGAACGAGTTTCAAGCCCATAAGATCAAAAAATGCAATATTTGATAGAAAAGCAGGTGTGAAATAAATGACCAGGGTTAGTATTCCCTTCTTAGGTTGCTGTGCTGCTACGTATATTGCGCCACTTACGAAACATAGAATTGTTATACTGGCAAACCAGCCTTCTCCTAGCTTTCTTGAGTCAATTGCTAAAAAGAGTACTAACAGTCCGGCAAAAAATACTTTCTTAAGGATTTTATCAATCGGGAGTTTAGCTGATAAAAAGCCAACTAAAGCACTTACCAGAGTGATACAAGGCCAAACAATTAGTGGGAGAATGGTTACATGAACTGAATTTATTAATGCTATAATCAGTAAAGATAGTATAGGAGAAAATAGTAAAGCGGATAATGCGAGTACTTTGTTGCTTCGACTTTTTGTATGAACGAAATTATAGGAAATGATTATACCAAATATTATAGAAGCTTGAATAACTAAATTGGATGACTGAAATTGAAATATTACCATATAGAGAATCGCGATCAGCATAATTCTCATAGTAAAGGCTTTTTCCATTTGATAATATTATTAATATTATGAAAGTGAGGACTGCATTCAATTATTATTACTAGTCAGCTATTTCAGGACATACTCACTTGCAATCAAATGTACAAGCAATAGTAGCATAATTAAATTAGAAACAAGCAATTATTTCTTAAAGAATTCTAACTCAGAAAAATCAAAGTCCGGATTAGGAACATCAACACGCATCTGCTCAATTTCACCCGAGGCATTTAAAACAAAGTTCACGGTCCCTTCAGGTAAGGAGGGAACATCAGGGAATTTGATGGTGAATGTATCATACTGCCAATGGACTAAACTGCTATGAAATAGGGGAGTGGGTACAAATTGAAGGTACAGGCTCCCTTCTTTTAAACTAATGGTAGCATCACCATATAGATTACTGGTATATGTGCCGGTATACTTTATCAAATCAAGACTAGGATGCGTGTTTTTGACTCTTTTTTCAATCCTTTCTTTATCTTGCTGTTCCTGAAATTCCTTGCCTTGCTTTTCCTTTTCCAGAAAATATGTACTCCAGTCTTTGTCATCATCTGACATAAACACATCTAAAATTTTGTAGACTAAGGGGTAGTATAAGCTGGAGTTCTTATTGGTAAGAATAACAAACCCAATATTAGCTTCGGGCACAAATGCTGTAAAGGATATCATTCCATCATAGCCCCCGGAATGTGAAATCACTTTATTACCATAATAATCCATTAATGACCATCCCATTCCGTATCCTTTAAAGTGGGTACTTGGCCATAACTGTTTCGAGCCTTTTGAAACGTTGTTTAGTATCTGGGGATACCACATTTCATTCAGTGCTTTTTCCGAAATGATCTGTTTATCACCTTCTTTCCCGTTATTTAACTGCAACTGCAGCCATTTCGACATATCATTGACTGAAGATAAAAGGGCACCTGCAGGGGCAATGTTATCCCAATTCATATAATCGATTTTTACGGTTTTATCTTTATCCATAGTGTGAGGCTGAGCTATATTGTCAGTCTCTTTAATGTTACCTATCGAGGTCAAGGTTGAATTCATTGCCAAAGGACGTAGAAAATTAACTCTAATGAATTCCTGCCAACTTAATCCGCTAACTGCTTTAATAATTTCACCTGCAGCCAGGTACATGATATTTGAATATCCGAAGGTCGTTCTGAATCCGTACTTGGGTTTCAGAAATTGGGCTCTTTTAATTACCTCTTCGCTATTGTAATTTGAGCCATACCAAACCAGGTCGCCACTAAAAGTGGCTAATCCTGAGCGGTGTGAAAGCAAATCACGAATAGTCATATTCTGCGTCACATAAGGGTCGTATAGCCTAAACCAAGGTAGATAATCAACAACTTTATCATCCCATGAAAGTTTACCCTGGTCCACTAACAAAGCTATGGATGAAGCAGTAAATGATTTTGTGTTTGAAGCAATAGCAAATAGGGTATTTGCATCAACTTTCTGCTTTGTATTTATATCCTTAATACCATAACCTTTAGCAAACAGAATACTATCTTTTGTAACAATTGCTACAGCCATACCCGGTACTTCCCAGTCATTAAGCGCTTTTTGAAAGTAAGCATCTAACCCTGCAATTCTTTCAGAGTTTTTACGACCGGTCTCTTGAAATGACGTTTGTTGAGGCTCTTGAACACTTGTTCCCTTTGCTTGTTGCTCTTGCTGTGAAAACCCACTTTGTGAAAGTATGGCAGCAAATAGAATTAAAAACAGTCGTGTTCTCATTTACTATTTTATTAGATATAAAACATTAAATTGCTGGCGCTCATATAATCTGATAAATATTCAGCTACTTACCGGTATGGAATTCTTTTAAACCATCAATCACTGATTTCTGGACCTTATTTATTTGTATTTCTCTAGATGAAGCAACACCACGAAGTATATCCTGGAAGTGGAAAGCAATAGAGCCCACAAAGTTTACGTCCATCTTCTTGTAACCGGTAAATTTCATGACTCCCATCTTCAGAAATTCATCAAATGAATAGGCGATAAGTTTCCGGATGTAATCATCAGTGCTGTTTTCGAGAATAAATGGAGCGAAAGAAGAGAGAAACTTATTAGGCGTTGATTTATTATAGATATGGTCTAGAACAACCTCAAGAGATAAGTTAAACTCGCTGTTCAATTTGTTGCTAATGTTTGATGGCATTTCGCCCCTGAGATAATCGGTGATCAATAATTTGCCCATATGAGTTCCGCTGCCTTCATCACCAAAGAAATAGCCTAACGAAACCATCTGACGTGTTATCTTGTTACCGTCATAAACGCATGAATTGGAACCGGTACCTAATATACAGGCAATTCCTTGCTTGTTACCAAATAATGCGCGGGCTGCTGCCAGCATGTCATGATTAATTTCTACTGATGCTTTGGTGAAAAGCAGATTGAAGATAGTGCTCATCTTCGCGCATTTTGCTTCAGTAGAACATCCTGAGCCATAAAAATAAATGGATGTAACCTGTTCATAGGGTATCAAAGGCAACAGTTCCTTCTTTAGCATATCAATGATTGTCTCTGACGTCATGTAGTAAGCATTGATACCCGATGTTGAAATATAGGTATTATTGGTGTTGTGAATTAATAACCAGTCTGTTTTAGTCGAACCGCTATCTGCTATAAGTATCATATATAGGGAATAATTAAAAGGCAAATGTAGGGAATGTATTGTAATTTTATGAAAATTACTTTGAAATAGATGGCTTAGATTTGTCTGTACCCTACCGATGTACATGGCGATGGTTTTTAAGCCACGCATTTGAGGATATCAAAACCAAAAACAGCCCGAGTCAAATGAATATCAATTACTTAGGAGGCTTTTTGAACATATGCATCATGACATCAGAAAAAAATATAGTAACATATTGATAATCAAAGTGATCAGAGCAATAGAGATCGATTTAAGGAATTCAATGTTTTTACAAAATGATGTTAGTGCAAATAATGAGCCCTCAATCTCTACAAAGCCCTGCTATCAAGTAAAGAAGCCTCAATTTATCTGAAGAATTTTTGCAACCAATAAAAACATGTTTTGCAGATCATTTTTTAATAAGAAATAAGCTAATCTGCCTTTTTTATAAAATGAGAAAAAATATAAATTTTTTAGTGAGCTGCGTATATATTCCTCATGTGGGTTGGTTATGATTCTCTATGTGGATTGAGTATAAATTCATCGGTTAGATTGTGTACTAATCTTCAGGTAGATTGTGAATGAATCTCTAAGCGAGTTGCGTATGGAACTACAGGTGGGTAACAAAACTAATGCGAACAGAGGAATTGATATTGAGTAAGCAGGCGATTGATGCGTGAACTTTAGTTTGGCAATTATATAAATGTCAAATGATAAGGCCAGGCAGTTAATGATGGTGGTACATAAAAGGAAGTGCTAGATATCACCCTTGAAACGGTGCTGATCGGTAAGCTGAAGCTGTAAAGATGGGTGGTAAGTATAATGAAGTGATGAATATCTGTGATTGATAAGGTAAATAATAAGCTGAGGCCGTAACGATGGGTGCATATCAAAGGAAGTGTGCAGATGAGCAGAGTAGGTGAGGGGTATAAAAACAACAAAGGCCGCCTTTTGGGCAGCCTTTATTGTTATAAGTTTGGCGACGACCTACTCTCCCACCTAATTGG
>JBAXYX010000036.1:0-20260 GCA_041670625.1 Lentimicrobiaceae bacterium
GGGGCCATCGGGTATCAATTCAACACTAATATTTGAGCTTCATTTCGCGATAATCCGTAATCTTCAGGGAATTGACTATTTTTGTGCTTATTATTGGAAAACAATGAGGAAAAAAACTATAGCGTTAATTATTTCGATTGCTGCGCTGGCGTTGGTGGGTATTATTATTATACAGGTGTATTGGATGCGTAATGCTTTGCAGCTTCAGGAGGAATTATTCAACAATAGCGTGAATGTTACCTTAAAAAGTGTCGTCAACCGGATGTTTGATGAGCGACGAATGCCTGATAGAGAATCATTCATGTGCGGACCGGAGTGTGATCATCGAAAAATGAAAGTGTTGACCGCCATTAATCCGGCGAGGCTTGATTCATTGCTGCATGAGGAATTTGACGGTATGGAGATTACCCGGGAATATGTGTGGGGCGTTTTTGACCCGATGTCGAAACAATTTTTTGCCGGTGAAACCGGTAACCTGAAGAGTGATTTATTAAGAACTGACCATACTGTATCGCTTTCATGCCTTTACAGGAACGAGCAACTAATGCTGGGTGTATATTTCCCTAATGAAAACAGTGTGTTGATGAGGAAAATCATTCCATGGATGGCCATTTCATTGCTACTCCTGCTGGTGGTTGTATTCGCATTTTCATACATGATATTTTTATTTATGCGGCAAAAGAAACTGTCGGAACTCAAGTCGGACTTTGTCAATAACATGACTCATGAGTTAAAGACTCCGATTTCGACCATTTCACTGGCGAGTGAAATGTTACTCAGCTCCAATGGGCAAGTGAATGAAGAAAAGGCGCGAAAATATGCCCGCATGATTTATGATGAAAACTTGCGGATGCAGCAACAAGTGGAGCAAGTACTTCAAATGGCTGTGCTGGAAGAAGGGTCTTTCAAACTGAATCATTCTTCTTTTGATGCCCATGAGGTCATTGCCCGGTGTATTTCAAGATTTGAACTCATGATGAATAGTGCCAATGGTTCCCTCAGGTTTATGCCGGGTGCTGACTTTCATGAAATTGAAGCCGACGTGACCCATTTTCAGAATATCATTTGTAATTTGCTGGATAATGCCGTCAAATACTCAGCCGAAAATCCGGATATCACGGTTCGTACCCGGATTCAGGATCGTATGTTTGTAGTGGCAGTTCAGGATAAAGGATTAGGCATAAACCATGAAAATCAGAAAATGGTTTTTGATAAACTTTACAGGGTGCCAACCGGTAATCTGCATGATGTTAAGGGTTTCGGATTAGGACTTTATTATGTAAAGACGGTTATAGAAGCACTTGGTGGTTATGTGAAGGTTCATAGCGAACTCAATAAAGGAAGCATTTTTGAAATTTACTTACCCTTAAAAAAATCAGTCTCAACTCATGAATAGTCAGGTTAAAATACTCCTTGTTGAGGACGACAAAAATCTTGGGGCTCTTGTTGATGAATACCTTTCTTTACTGGGCTATAATACCATTTTAGCTGTTGATGGTGTAGAAGGGTTCAGGCAGTTTCGTTCCCAACACTTTGATCTTTGCATTCTTGATGTGATGCTTCCAAAAAAGGATGGCTTTACGCTTGCGCGGGATATCAGAGATATAAACCAGGAAGTCCCCATTATATTCCTTACTGCCAGAGGGTTAAATGAAGACAGGATCATGGGCTTCAAGGCAGGTTGTGATGATTATATAACTAAGCCTTTCAGCAGTGAAGAGCTGGCCTTGCGTATAGAGGCCATACTTAAGCGATGCGGAATCCTGAACAATCGGAACAATCATGAGAAATTCAATATAGGAAGTTTCGTTTTTGATCCGGTAAACCAATTGCTGATTCTGGATGATAAGGTGCAGAAACTGACGGTTAAAGAGGCGTCTTTATTGAGATTGCTTTGTTTGAATATGAACAATCTTTTATCGCGCGAAAAAGCACAAACGGAGGTTTGGGGAACCAGCGATTACTTCATCGGGCGCAGTATGGATGTGTTTATTACAAAGCTTAGGAAGTATCTGAGTCTTGATCCTGATGTAACTATTATGAATGTTCACGGTGTGGGTTTTAAGCTTGAAGTAAAGAGTGAAATTACGAACAGTTTGTGAACAAAACATGACCAGTAACTGCTGAGGTATACGCTAACAAGCAATGAGAATAACAGGTATTAGTACATTTTACTGCACTTTGACAATTAATTTTGGGTGCCTTTAACAGATTTTAATTTTTATAAGAATGACGATTTATGAAGCCCAGGTTCTGGTCGATAAATGGATACAGGAAAAGGGAGTAAGGTATTTTAGTGAGCTCACCAATATGGCTTTATTAACGGAAGAAGTGGGTGAAGTGGCACGGGTAATGGCAAGGAAATATGGAGAGCAGTCAAATAAGGAAAACGAAAAAGATCTCAACCTTGCTGATGAGCTGGCAGATGTGCTTTTTGTGCTGATTTGCATTGCTAATCAGACAGGAGTGGATATGGACGAAGCATTAGTAAACAACCTTCAAAAAAAGTCAACCAGAGACGGAGAGAGACACCTCAATAATCCAAAGCTCAGAAGTAATCAGTAAGGCAAGCCATGTGTTGACACATTTGGAAGGAGCAAGTATGACTTTCAAAAAATTACTGAGAATCTAAAGCAGGAGCAGGGTAACACAATTCTATTCCTGATTAATAAAAACCTGGAATATAAACTGAAGGAAGTTGATGGTTTGCTTCAAACTATGCTTGCGCCTTTGCTTCAACGTAATTGCAAGTGAGTTGTATTTGTTCTGAAAATACGGAATAGCGCTGATGGATGGCTGGAAGGAGTGCAGAGTTTTTACTGTTATGTCAAGATCATGCCAGTTGCCAAGCATATCACCGGCTTTATTGACTATATCAATTTTTTTTGTGAGAATTTCATTGGTATCAGGAGTCAGGTATTTGGCAATAGTGAGCAAGTAATGGCATCTCTTAACATTACTGCGTATTTCATGAAGCGACTCTGCCTGATTTTCTTGGTTGAAAAGGTTGAAATTCTGAATCATCAGATTGTTTACCATGCGGTCGATAGTTGACAACAAAACATCCTCATCAACATCCTGAACCAGCATTTCAACCGATTCATGATAATCAGAAAAATCAACAGGGTAATCTTTTCCGTAAAGGAAATTATAAAGATTAGAGGTAGCAACAGACTCTTTCTTCCTTAAGTAAGCATAAAGATGAGTGTAGAATTTATGGTTATGTAACGACACATCCTCCAGAATTTCAATTTGCACCTGAATGTCGCGCAGTTTACCGCTGGTTTTAAACACTTTCCTGAAGGCGGCTGATTGTGAGGCTGCATTTACTGATTCAGGGTGTAGCCCCTGTAGCAACTCATGAACAGTCCGCAATCGCTTGATTGCTACCCTGAAATCATGTATGGCAGTTTCTGACATACTCTCATGCATAATCTGCAAATTAGCTTTATACTTGGCTGATTGGTCCAGATAGTAATTGATCAGTGCTTTTACCATGGGTTAGTTGATAGACTTTATAAAAATATGACAATTTATTAACATGAATTCCGTTTGTTCGTCGTAAATTTATCAAAACTATTTTAAATACCCGGTTACAGGTAGTGCCGGTGTGTAACAAAGTATGGGGTTTAAGCGTCATCAGTACACTGTGTTGCTTTATTATCGCGCTTAATTTGTAACTAATATCTTAAACTGCACCATATATGAATAAGTACCTTACGCTCTGTCTACTGTTAATCACTTCATTAGCTTTCGCACAAAAAAATTCTATCAGGGGTTCAGTACGTGATTCGGCTACAAACGAACCACTTGCCTTTGTGAACATCCTGATTAATAACAGCAAAAACGGGGGTATGACTGATATAGACGGTTATTTTAGTCTTAAACATCCGAACCCGGTACAAAAATTAAGTTTTAGTTATGTGGGGTACTTGCCACTGGAAGTAGAAGTAAATTCAAGCCAATCGGTCAGCATTAAACTGGTTAAGCAAACCATCGCATTATCAGAAGTCAACATTATAGCAGGAGAAAATCCTGCTCATCGGATAATCAGTAATGTCATCGCCAACAGGCAATTGAATGATCCCAAGAACATGAAATCATATTCTTACACTTCATACGATAAAATGATATTTACTGTACTGATTGATTCTGCTCATGTTGATACCACCAAAGTTGCTGATTCATCAGTGCGTTTGTTGAAGGAATTAATGACCAGACAACACCTTTTTATGATGGAATCAGTTTCGGAGCACAAATTTCTTTATCCGTCAAGGCATCATGATAAGGTAACGGCAACAAAGGTTTCAGGTTTAAAGGATCCACTGTTTATATTCCTGCTTTCACAATCACAGCCTACATCTTTTTATGATGAGGTAATTACTCTTGCCGGCAAGAACTACATTAATCCCATCGGGCCGGGTTTTGACAAGCACTATTTCTTTTGGCTCAGAGACACTATTTATAGCATGATTCCGGGTGATACCACCTATGTTATTTCGTATAAACCGTTGAAAGGCAAAAACTTTGATGCCCTTACCGGGCTTTTGTACATAAGCAACCGTGGCTGGGCTATATCAAATGTTATTGCTGAGCCTTACCGTACGGATGAATCATTTACCATGAGAATTCAACAGATGTATGAATTTCTGGAAAATAAACAATGGTTTCCTGTGCAATTGAACACAGATATTGCATTTAATAGTGTTTCAGTAAATGGCGGGAAACCTTTAGGAATTGGTAAGAGTTATAGGAAAAACATCCGGCTTGAACCTGATATTGTGAAACGAGAATTGGATAATATTGCCGTGGAAGTAGTTTCTGATGCCGCTAATCGTGATGACTTGTTTTGGAATAAGTATAGAACGGATACGCTTAATTTACTTGAAAAAAACACCTATAGGGTAATTGACAGTCTTGGAAAAGCTCATCACCTTGACCGAATGACGAAAGTGATGACCTCGCTGACGTCAGGAAGAATTCCTATAAGCGTAATCGATGTTGATCTTGCAAAACTATTCCGGTATAACATGTACGAGAAGTCGTATCTAGGGCTGGGACTTTATACCAATAACAGATTGTCGCGCTTTTTCAGCTTAGGCGGATATGCAGGTTATGGATTTGGTGATGAGCTACTCAAGTATGGAGGCAGCTTACAATTAAACTTGATGAAATACAAAGTACTGCAATTGAAACTAAAATACTCGAACGATCTGGAGGAGTCAGCCGGAACTCGTTTCTTTGATGCTGATGAAAAGCCATTTACCTCGTTGAACTGGCGATCATTTTACATTTCAAGAATGGATAGGGTAGAGTCAGCAGAAGCTTCTGTGCAATTCCGTTTATTGCAATATGTAACTGCTTCAGCAGGTATCAGGCAGGCGCACAAGGAAGCAGCTTTTAACTATGGATGGGTGGAACAAGTGGGTGATGTTTCAGTCATAACTAATGAACATTCCTTTGGCTATTTCATTGCAGGATTCAGGTTTGCCTATAAGGAGAAATTTGTACGCAATAATAGCGATCAATACTCAATGGGGACTGACTTCCCAATACTATGGTTACAATACACCGGGTGCAAGAGCGGATTCCTAAATGGTAATTATACATACAACCGGTTGGATGCCAGGGTTATGTATTCAATGTATAACAAACTGCTCGGCAAGACTTCCTTTATGCTAACAGGTGGCATAGTGGATCATGAAGTTCCCTATTCCGAACTCTTTAACGGTAATGGGAGCGGTGGAGCGAACTTTTCAATTTATGCTCCGGGAAGCTTTACAACGATGCACCCATCAGAATTCCTCGACGACCATTATGCTGCAATGTATATCACGCATAGTTTTGGTAAGTTGCTCATGCGGACCAAATACTTCGAACCGGAGATTTCTGTTGCTCTCAACATGGGGACAGGAAGTCTTAAAAACCCTCAAAATCACAGGTATGCCGGGTTTAGCACTATGGAAAAGGGTTACTACGAAACGGGTATTATTATTAATAATCTGCTCAAGTCATCCTTTTCAGGGATTGGTATTTGTAGTTTCTATCGTTTTGGACCTTACAGCAAGCCGGAAGAAGTTTCAAATCTGATGCTTCGTTTAACGTTAACCTATTCCTTATAAAAAAATCCGCCTTTTGAGCAGATTAGTAATAGGGGATATAAGGACTAATAAAAAAGCAATGCTGTGATATTAAGCTTTATACAAGCTTATGATGAGCCTTAAGAACTTTTATATTACCCTTACAGAATTCATGGACTTACACAGTCATGATATCTTTTTCCTTAAGGTCAAAAAGCTTGTCAACCCTGTCGATAAATTTATCAGTTAAGTTTTGAACTTCTTTTTCCAGTAGTTTGATTTCATCTTCAGGCAGGCCGTCTTTCTCAAGTTTTTTACCTGAGTCGATAGCATTACGGCGGATATTACGGATAGTCACTTTAGCATTTTCCACTTCAACTTTAGCTTTTTTCACCAGATCGCGCCTGCGTTCTTCAGTGAGTGGGGGAACAGTGATGCGTAATATTTCACCATTGTTCTGAGGGTTGAAGCCCAGATTGGCAGCCATAATAGCTTTTTCAATAGGCACAAGCATGTTTTTTTCCCATGGCTGTACGATAATTTGACGGGGATCAGGTGTGTTGATATTTGAAATCTGGTCTATCAGAGTCATTGATCCATAATAGTCAACCTTAATACCATCAAGCATTGACGGGCTTGCTTTACCGGCCCTGATTTTCTGGAATTCCTTGTCGAGGTGCGTAACAGCATTCTTCATGCCTTCTTCTGCTTCCTCTATTACAAATGTTACGTCGTCGTTCATTAGGTTTAGTTATTTATTCAAATTCTTGGCAAATATACAAAAGTGCAAACCAAATGGAAAGATGCTTTTTTATGACTCTGATACCAGAGTACCTATTTCCTCGCCTTGCAATAATCGGACCAGGTTACCCTTGATGTTCATATTGAATACCAGAATAGGCAGACTATTTTCACGACACATAGTAATGGCGGTCAGGTCCATTATGTTGAGGTTTTGTTCATAAACGCGGGTAAAGGTAATCCTGTCATATTTCTGTGCACCCGGTACTTTTTCAGGATCAGCAGAATACACGCCATCAACACGGGTCCCTTTAAGCACTACGTCAGCTTTAATTTCAACAGCCCGGAGTACAGCGGCTGTATCAGTAGTAAAATAGGGGTTACCGGTACCGCCGGCTACAATCACAACTTTACCCTGTTTGAGGTAGTCAATTGCTTTTGATCTGCTCATGGATTCAGCAATAGGATCAATAGCAATACCTGACAGGAGTTTAGTGGCAACGCCCTGTTTCTCAAGCTCCCCCTGCAATGCCATGCTGTTAATAACGGTGGCAAGCATACCCATATAATCGCCTTGTACGCGATCCATTCCTTTAGCAGCGCCCTGTAATCCTCTGAAGATGTTGCCACCACCGATCACAATGGCTACCTGGGTTCCTAAAGCAACCACTTGTTTTATCTCATGGGCATAATCAGACAGCCTTTCAGGGTCAATACCATGTTCCTGATTACCCATAAGGGCTTCTCCACTGAGTTTGAGCAGTATTCTTTTGTATTTCATACGGTATTAATTATCTTATAATTACCATTCGTTTAGTTTCAGCAAACGATTCACTTTTCAATGTATAGAAATATGTGCCCGGCTTTACTGCTGCAGTTAAAAACAAGAACCAATGAGATAACAGCAACACTAAGGTTGAGGTGTTTTATCTGGTAAAGGTTTATATATGATGATCAATCATTCTGACCGTGACAATTCTTATATTTTTTACCGCTTCCACAAGGACAAGGATCATTACGCCCCACGTGTTTCTCTACTCTGACAGGGGTAGCAGCTTTAGGTTCAGAAGTGTTGCCAACATCAGAGAGTAAGTCACTCCTGCCTTCTTTATACTTACCCTGCTCGGTTCTGCGAGGTTTTTGTGCTTCTTTCACTTGCGAAGGTTCCTGTATTGGCAAGTTAGCTTTAACAATGAAAGAGGAAATATCACTGTTGGACTTCTGAATAAGGTTTTTAAACAGTTCAAAAGACTCAAACTTATAGATCAACAAAGGATCTTTTTGTTCGTATGTCGCATTTTGAACTGAATTACGCAATTCGTCCATTTCACGAAGATGATCTTTCCAGGAGTCATCAATTACTGCTAAGGTAACGCCTTTTTCTATTGCCAGCGATATCTCGCGGCCCTTATCATTGTATGCTTTTTTCAGATTAGCAACTACCTGCATAGAACGGATACCGTCAGTAATTGGAATAGCGATGTTTTCAAATTTAGTTTGATTTTCATAGACATCTTTGATTACCGGGTAAGCTTTTTGTGCTAGTTTACGGCTCTTTTCAATGTAACCCGTATATACTTTGTTGAACAGATCTTCAACTATTGACTCACTATCTTGTGATGTAAATTCAAGCATGCTGACATTAGGTTCAATAGCAAAAGTTTTCAACAGTGATAGCTTGAATCCTTCATAATCATGTTCAGGATGGTAATTGTTAACGATATTTTCGCAAACATCATAAATCATATTGGAAATATCCACTGCCAAACGTTCACCATATAAAGCATGGCGTCGTTTCTTATAAATTACCTCACGTTGTGAGTTCATTACATCATCATACTCAAGCAATCTTTTACGAGTACCGAAATTGTTTTCTTCAACTTTTCTCTGGGCTCTTTCAATGGACTTGGTGATCATAGGATGTTGAATCACTTCACCCTCCTTCAGGCCTAAACGGTCCATGATCTTAGCAATTCTTTCAGAACCAAACATACGCATCAGGTCATCTTCCAGAGCTACAAAGAACTGTGAACTTCCCGGGTCACCCTGCCTACCGGCCCTGCCTCGTAACTGTCGGTCAACACGCCGTGACTCATGACGCTCAGTGCCAATAATAGCTAAACCACCGGCTTCCTTAACATTGGGGCCTAACTTGATGTCAGTACCACGGCCTGCCATGTTAGTAGCAATGGTTACAGTGCCGGATTTGCCTGCCTCAGCAACTATATCAGCTTCCTTTTGGTGTAGTTTAGCATTAAGTACGTTATGCTTGATATTGCGAAGTTTCAGCATCCTGCTAAGCAACTCTGAAGTTTCAACGGAAGTTGTACCTACCAGCACCGGCCTTCCCAATTTTATGAGATTGCTGATTTCCTCAGCAACAGCATTGAATTTTTCACGCTTGGTTTTAAACACAAGGTCCTCACGGTCGTGTCTGATAACCGGACGGTTAGTAGGAATAACAACAACATCCAGCTTATATATATCCCATAATTCACCTGCTTCCGTTTCAGCAGTACCGGTCATACCGGCAAGTTTACGATACATACGGAAATAGTTCTGTAAAGTAACAGTGGCATAAGTTTGTGTAGCTGCTTCTATCTTTACATTTTCCTTAGCTTCAATAGCTTGGTGGAGCCCGTCACTATAACGGCGTCCCTCAAGGATACGGCCTGTTTGTTCGTCAACAATTTTAATTTTGTTATCCATTATTACATATTCCACGTCTATTTCAAACAGGGTATATGCTTTAAGTAGTTGGTTAACGGTATGTACTCTTTCAGATTTAACAGCATAATCAATCATCAACTGATTCTTTCTTTCAGCTTTTTCGGCTTCAGAAAGATTTAGTTTTTCCAGATCGGCAATTTCAGCACCAATATCAGGAAGCATATAGAACTTAGAATCTTCATAGGAGGCAGTAATCAGGTCAATCCCTTTTTCAGTGAGTTCAACAGTATTTTGTTTCTCATCAATCACAAAGAAAAGCTCATCATCAATAATGTGCATATTCTTGGATTGATCTGCCATATAAAAGTTCTCAGTCTTTTGCATGAGTGCCCTTATACCGGGTTCACTCAGGAACTTGATAAGAGGTTTGTTTTTAGGTAATCCACGGAAAGATCTGAATAGCTGTTCCCCTCCCTTTTTCTCATTGTCGGGATTGCTGGTGTCACTTAATAATGATTTAGCTTCAGCCAAAAGTTTGGTTACTAATGCACGTTGGGCTTCATAGAGCTTCTTGATTTCAGGTTTGAGTGCTTCAAATTCCTGGTTTTCTCCTTTGGGTGTCGGACCTGAAATGATGAGAGGTGTACGGGCATCATCAATAAGTACAGAGTCAACTTCATCGACGATGGCGTAGTAATGAGGTCTTTGAACGAGTTCTTCAGGATTACTGGTCATGTTATCACGCAGGTAATCAAAACCGAATTCGTTATTAGTACCAAAAGTTACATCAGCAAGGTAGGCTTTGCGTCTGTCTTCGGAATTAGGTTGATGTTTATCGATGGTATCAACTGTAAGGCCGTGAAATTCATATAAAACGCCCATCCATTCGGAGTCACGTCGTGCCAGGTAATCATTAACGGTAACCATATGGACTCCTTTGCCCGGGAGCGCATTCAGGTATACCGGTAAGGTGGCAACCAGAGTTTTACCTTCACCTGTTGCCATTTCAGCAATCTTACCTTGGTGAAGCACAATACCTCCAATCAGCTGAACATCATAGTGTACCATGTCCCAAGTTATGAGGTTACCTCCGGCAACCCATTTATTATGGAAATATGCTTTATCACCTACTATCTGAACACTATCACGGGTGGCAGCCATATCACGGTCAGTCTGTGTAGCAGTAACCTCTAATGTTTCGTTTTCCATGAACCTCCTGGCCGTATCTTTAACTACAGCAAAAGCTTCAGGCAGTATCTCATTCAGCACATCCTGTGTGATCTGGTAATTTTCATTTTCCAAATGATCAATTTGTTCATAGATGTGTTCTTTTTCATCCATGTCCATTTCAAGATCATTTTCAATACGATCTTTTAAGTCGGTAATGTTTTTTTCTTTTTCAGATGTGGCAGCAGCAATTTTCTCCTTAAATTCAGTTGTTTTAGCCCTGAGTTCATCATTTGAAAGCTGTTGGATAGAAGGATATACTTCCTTTATCTTTTCCAGAACAGGCATTAATTCACGGATATCTTTATCGGATTTTGTACCAAGGAATTTCTTAAGGAATGAAAACATGTTATGATTTTTTTAAATATAAATAACAATGATTAAAGGGTTAAATATGCTTTAATCAATGCGATTGATCAAATAAGGATGCAAAGTTAACTTAAATTGTATTAATTATTCAGGAAAGAGGATGAATAGGAAGTGTTAAATAAAAAAAGCCGCACAAGGCGACTTTTTTATTTAATATTCATCTTCATGAAAGAAGAAGTCTTCTTTTGAGGGGTAATCAGGCCATAAGTCTTCGATACTATCGTAAACTTCCCCTTCATCTTCTATCTCCTGAAGGTTTTCTATAACTTCCATAGGGGCACCGGACCTGATGCTGAAGTCAATCAGTTCATCCTTAGTGGCAGGCCAGGGCGCATCTTCAAGCTTTGAAGCTAATTCTAATGTCCAATACATGATTCAGAAGATTTAACATTAAATTTTTTGCAAAAATAGTTTAATTTCAATCATTTCCAAGCTAAATCTTTAGCTTCATTATTTTAGTATAAAAAGGGAAAAATATATGCTTAATACCTTGCGTGCCAAGGAGTCTCAATAACATTTAGATCATGAGAAAGTTTACGTGCCAATACAAAAAGGAAATCTGACAACCTGTTGAGATACTTTATTACCATTTCACCCTGAAAAGTATCAGGATAAATATCAACTAACTTTATAGTTTTTCGTTCTGCTCTCCGGCAAACACACCTGGCAATATGACAATAGGATACTATTGGATGACCTCCCGGCAGAATAAAGGAATTAAGTGGAGGAATTGTTTCATTCATGCTATCAATTTCTTTTTCAAGCAATGTAACATCCTCTTCAATCAGTTTAGGTAATGATTTAACTTCACATGCAGGGTCAGCGGCCAATAAAGATTCAGCAGTAAATATTCGGTCCTGAATTTCAATTAACAATTCCTTTTCCTCAGGTTTAATATTCTGGTCCCCAATGAGGCCAATATATGAATTCAGTTCATCAAGAGTGCCATAAGCTTCAATACGATCATGATATTTAGAGACCCTGGTACCTCCGATAAGTGATGTTAAACCTTTATCACCGGTTTTAGTATATATTTTGAAATCATCATTCATACTTGCAGGTATTTGAATAGAAAGTTTGAGTTGGAAATATGATACATCCAATCAAAGGATATAACAACAGACTAGCCTTTATGGTAATAGTCAATAGTCCTTATGTTCTGATTAATTTCGTCTGATGATATCAGTCCATCATTTAATCTGACAATTCGATGAGCATGTCTGGCAATATCTTCTTCATGTGTAACAAGTATGATCGTATTGCCGGCTTTGTGGATTTCTTCAATCAGCCCCATAATATCAATAGATGTAACGGAATCAAGATTACCTGTTGGCTCATCGGCCAGAATAATTGACGGGCGGTTAACCATAGCGCGGGCAATTGCAACCCGTTGCCTTTGTCCTCCTGACAATTCATTTGGTTTATGCTTTACTCTGTCGGTAAGATGTACTTGTTCTAGTACCTCCATTGCGCGGTCCAATCTTTCATTCTTTGAATAACCGGCATAGATCATTGGGAGTGCAACATTTTCAAGTGCGTTTAGTCTGGGAAGCAGGTTAAAAGTTTGGAAAACAAAACCTATTTCTTTATTTCTGATTTCAGCAAGTTCATCATCCTGTAGTTTGCTGACATCTTTGTTGTTAAGTTCATAACTTCCACTAGTAGGAGTATCCAGACAACCTAACAGGTTCATCAGAGTAGATTTACCGGAGCCGGAAGGCCCCATGAGTGCCACAAATTCATTCCTTTTAATGCTGAGAGATATCCCTCTTAGGGCTCGTACTACTTCAGTTCCAACTTTAAAAAAGCGTGTGATTGAATCTAATTGTATAACCTCTTGGTTCATATAGAACTTTTTTTCAGAACGAACAAATGTAATAATAATTGTCAGAACCGCAGGATAAAATTCTGTTTAGGTATGCCCTGCCTGAAAAATATTATTCCCATGTAGAATAAATCGATTGTGATGGTCACTTTAGGGTTATCCTTTATTTCATTCCATGCTGCTTCCATGCCTTTAGACCAGTAGATGTCATGAAAAATAAATACGGAGTTTGCTTGTGCATAGGGTAATAATTTCATAAAATAACTTATGGTTGGCTCATATGCGTGATTACCATCAATAAAGGCGTAATCAAGTTTATTTAGTTTCTCCAGGACGCCGGGTAACATTATATTAAAGTCGCCAATAACGAGGGAAAAATTTTTATCATCAAGGAATTTTTCAATAGACTGATTTGCGATTGAAGCAGTAGTTGCACATCCTTCCATTCCGATGAATAAGAAATCATGGAAAGAGGAAACCTGGTAAATGCTGCTGACACCAAGAGAGGTGCCCATTTCAAGGATTATTTCAGGTTTGAAGTATTTTACTATCCGATGCAGTAGTTGCCCTTGCTTAGGGGAAATGGATTTTTTCCTTGCAATATCTTTTACCCTTTCAAAGGAAGTCTTGTATCCGGTATTGCCGGCACCAGCACCAAAATCGACTACTTCAACGACATTGTTGTTATGAAGTAGCCTTTTGCGATGGTCTTCCACTTTTTTATATGAAACATAGTGAGTCTTATCGCACATAACTTTTGTTATAAAGTCATAAACGAAAGGGGAGTGAATACCATGTTTAGTTTTAGCTTTCTTTAGATATTTAATATATCTGATCAGTATTCCTAATTTTTCAAGCATTATAATCGATATTATGATTTAGCAACCCCATGTTTCCCGATCAAGACTTCGATAGTGTATGGCTTCAGCCAAATGTTCAGGCATAATATTTTCACTCCCGTCAAGATCAGCAATCGTACGTGAAACTTTTAAGATACGGTCATATGCACGGGCTGATAAGCTTAGCTTTTCCATTGCATTTTTAATAAGTTGCATGCCTGTATCATCAAGTTTACAGTACATATTTAGCATTTTAGTAGTTATTTGAGCATTAGCATGTACACCTTTGTTGCCCTGATAGCGTTCTTCCTGTATCAACCTTGCCTTCGTAACCCGTTCCCGGATACTTTCACTCTTTTCTGATGTTTTTATATCAGATAATTCCCGAAAAGGAACAGGGACTACTTCAACATGTATGTCTATTCTATCAAGAAGAGGGCCGGAAATCTTATTTAGGTATTTTTGTACATCTCCGGGTTTGCAAACGCAATTACGATCCGGATGATTGTAGAAGCCACAAGGGCATGGATTCATTGCTGCAATCAGCATAAAGCTAGAGGGATATTCTATAGTCTGCCTGGCTCTTGAAATGGTAATTACCCTATCCTCCAGCGGCTGGCGCAACACCTCAAGTACTGTTCGCTGAAATTCAGGTAACTCATCCAGAAACAGCACTCCGTTGTGTGCCAGGGATATTTCACCCGGTTGTGGATTAGACCCGCCACCTACCAATGCAGCTTGTGAGATCGTATGATGTGGACTTCTGAATGGTCGTACAGATATGAGTGAAGACTGCCGGCTCATTTTGCCTGCCACGGAATGAATCTTTGTGGTTTCAAGTGCTTCATGCAGGTTTAATGGTGGGAGTATAGAAGGAAGCCGCTTGGCTAACATAGTCTTTCCTGATCCTGGAGGGCCAATGAGAAGAGCATTATGACTACCTGCTGCTGCAATTTCCAGAGCCCGTTTGATATTTTCCTGTCCCTTAACATCTGAAAAATCAAATTCATATTCCCGGAGTTGTGAATAGAATTCATCACGAGTATTCACAATCTCAGGCTCTAACTCTATTTTATTGTTCAGAAAGTCGATAACCTCTATAATATTTTCTACACCATATACATTCAGGTCATTAACAACCGCTGCCTCCCTTGCGTTTTGCTTTGGGAGTATGAATCCTTTAAATCCCTGTTTGCGGGCTTCAATAGCAATTGGAAGTGCCCCTCTCATAGGTTGCAAGCCACCATCAAGGGATAATTCACCCATTATAACATACTGTTCAGCTTTTGAAGCTGATATTTGTCCGGAGGCTGCAAGTATTCCTGCTGCAATAGTCAAATCATAGGCTGAACCTTCTTTCCTGATATCGGCAGGAGCCATATTAATTACAATTTTCTTTCCTGGTATCTTGTAGCCAATATTCCTGAGAGCAGCTTCAATACGTTGATGACTTTCTTTAACGGCATTGTCAGGCAATCCAACCATGAAAAACTGAATTCCAATCTCCATGTTGACCTCTACCGTAACAATGATAGCATTGATCCCACAAATAGCACTTCCAAAAGTCTTTACGAGCATGATGACAATTGAATTTAGTTCATTGGCAATTCATAGCGTTTAAAAATATCTTATACAAATTTGCCATCGTTTAATAACAATAGATAATCTGAATTAGAATCACAAATGTAACTTAATTTGACAGGATAGCAAAAGTTTGTTTTAAAAATCATTTGAACATTTTGCATTTGTTAAAGTTTATTTGAGTGAAATGTTACATTTAGAAGATAATACAAATCTCAGACCTGAAGCAAAGTCGCCATGCCGTTTAGTATGCCGGTTAAATGAACAAGGTATGTGTGTAGGGTGCTATCGTATGCTGGATGAAATAGCCAATTGGGAAATAATGTCCAATGACGAAAAGTTTGAAATACTCAAGAAAGCCCACCTTCGCATGCAACTGGGTAATATTAAAATCTGATCTATTTCTTTGCAGGCTTATAACCTGATTCCTGGAGTATCTTTTGAGAATCCGTTTCCTTGAGTAATTCCTGCAAGGATACATTGCCCCGGTCCATATAAGCTTTTACAATTTGGTAACCAAGCCATTGCCCTGTTCTTGAGGGTGAATTATTTGAAAACCCTGAGGTAAATGGCCCATCAGTCATAAACGTTGTTAATGCATTAGCATCGGTAGAGTACAAGAGCTGATTTTCAATTATAAAGCTCCAGAGGTTTTGCTCGTTTTCCTGAACCCATTTCATCTGTTCGGGATTATATTTAATCAGGTTTTCATCCTTTTCATCAGGCAACATGACCTTAGCAAAATAGATAGTTTTACCCTCCTCTATCATTGCATCAAGTAGGGTAGTAGTCTTATTTTGGGTAATATTTGCCCAGCCGATCTCCCTGAAACAGTCTGAAAGTATATATTCAGGGGTTAGCCGATTGACTATATATACTGGGTACCCCAATTCAAGATAGGTCTTATAGTCCTTACCAAGGTATAGATCAAGCCCGATAATAAGAACAGAATCAGCGTACTTAACAGGCATTTGAATGTCAAAGCCTGAAATGTAAGTATAGACTTGTGGAACCTGCTTGTTGGGGAATTCTTGGCTGTATATAGTAAATGCATCATCTAACCCTTTATTGAGCCACTTAAGATCAGGGAATTTTTGCATAGTGTATTGATATGTAGCTCGAACCTGAGGGTCAGTAACAAACGCTCTTAATTGCTCCATACCCACCTGATCAGGTAACTGATCGCCAAGGAAGACTTTGTATTCGGGAAATATGTGCTTAATACCTTCCTCAAAGCGGGAAGTGTCAATGCTAAACAAATCAACTTCATACCGTTTAATCCCCTTATTATCAGCACTATTATCCGAATCGGGCTTATTATCAGTTTTGCAGGCTGCTATGGCAACCATTAATAAGATCAAGCTAAATACTCTTTTCATTGGTCGTTGAATTCAGATGCAAAATAACGAAAAAAATGATTGCATCAGATAATTTTAAACCCAACAGATAAAGTAATTAGGTTGTTCTTAAGTGCGAGGGATTCGATTTTTGAGAAATCACTCATACCAAGTTCATACCGGAGGTCAATAGTAAATACCAGCAAGTCAATACCGCCTCCAAACTGAATAGCCCAATTTGCGCTTCTTATATCATCTTTGGTAAATGCTTCATTCCAATTTTCAGTCTCTATTTTCTTATTAACAATAATAGAAGCAACAGGACCGGCGAATATCCTTGCATTCATAAGTTTTAAATCAGCAACCTTAATACCAAGAAGCAGAGGTACATCAATTGTGCGAAGACTGATAGTCTGTTCCTTGACCGGATCATTAACATCAACAAGGATCCCTGATCGATTCATAAACAGGAGCTCCGGTTGAACATATGCTTTATTTCCAAAGCGTACAAATGCTCCCCAATGGAAAGAGCTTTTTGTTTTTTCATTAATTGTTTCAATATCAGTATTGAAACTTGAAAATGTAGCTCCTATTTTAGGACCTAAAGATAGCCCGGCTTTCTGAGCAAAAGCAGCAGGAATAATTGTAATTGCCATTACGGCAAAGAGAATGACTTTTTTCATAGTTATTATTTGCTAAGGTGAACAAATATAATTCATTATACAATAGTAATGGCAACAATTGTACCGAACATGTTAATTTTTTAAGTAATTTTGCTTATATTTACTACAAACAATAATCAATTGTGCTTGCCATATTGGTGTTACAAATGTTAAACAATAAAAAAGATGAACTTATGAAACGCAACTTTCAATTAACGGCTTTGGTGTTATTACTGATGGTGATTACACCTAATCTTGTTTCTGCACAATTTCGGTCTTTCGTCCTTGGTATTAAAGCAGCACCAACTATTAGCTGGCTCAGTACCAATCAACAGCATTACAGCTCTGAAGGAGTGACCATGGGATTTACATGGGGAGTAGCTTCTGAGTTCTATTTCGCTAAAAACTATGCACTGGCTACAGGGTTAAATATGGTATTTCTGAATGGTAAACTTTCATATCCTGACGTTATTGACGATACAGATGTAACCTTAAACAGGAAATACAGGATGAGATACCTTGAGATTCCTGCAGTACTGAAAATGAAAACCAATGATATTGGTAGTTTCAGATATTTCGGACAGGTAGGATTGGGGCTGGGGATACGTACATCTTCAAAAGCAAGTGACGAGTATACCCTTGATAATAAAACAATCGTTAAGGACTTTTACAATATTGACGAGCAAACAAAACTTTTCAAAGCATCAATGATAGTGGGAGTGGGGGTAGAGTATCCATTTGATAATAATACAGCTCTTGTTGCCTCTATAAATTTAAATAACGGGTTCTCCAATATATTAAAGGGAAAAAATAAAGTACACCCTGCCTTATCGCATGAGGCAAAGCCTGACTACATTGAGATTAGTGTTGGTGTAATGTTCTGATATTTCTAACTTTTTTACTACAATAGATGATAAAGATTGCTATAGCGCAATGCAATTTCCTTATTGGAGACTTTGAATACAATACAACACGCATTCTTGAAGGAATCAGGAATGCTACTCATGAAGGAGCTGATCTGATAGTCTTTCCAGAGCTGGCACTTACAGGATACCCTGTTGGAGACTTGTTGGAGTATGAAGACTTTATCAGTAAGTGTGAATTCTTTATAAAAGAAATTGCCGTTGCATGCACTGAAATAGCTGCTATTATAGGATCACCTTCACGCAATAGGACAGGCAGGGGTAAACCCTTGTATAATTCTGCCTGGTTCCTGAATCATGGCAAGGTAGAATATATCGCTAATAAGTCGCTATTACCTAATTACGATATTTTTGATGAGTACCGGTTTTTTGAACCGTCACATGGCTTTGGTTATGTAGATTATAAAGGCTACCGGTTGGCACTTACTATATGTGAAGATATATGGAACACCGCTGAAATCCCCATGTATTCTTTTTCACCTCTGGAAGAAGTAAGTACCATAAATCCTGATATAATTATCAATATCAGTGCATCGCCATTTAATTACAACCAATCTGTCATTCGTAAACAAGTACTGAGGGCTGATACGCTTAAATATGGTAAGCCTATTGTTTATGTTAACCATGTGGGCGCACAGGCCCAGTTGATATTTGACGGTAATTCAATGGTATGTGATGCCGGCGGTAATATTCGTGACGAACTGGCTTGTTTTGAAGAAGACATAAGAGTTGTTGAAATAAGAGATGATTACTTTAATACCATTCAATCAGAAGAGCCACAACATTCAACTGATCAATCCGGAATATCCTTAATCCATGATGCCCTGATATTAGGCATAAAAGACTATTTCCGCAAAATGGGATTCCAAAAGGCAATTTTGGGATTATCGGGAGGGATTGATTCTGCCGTTACAATGGTTTTGGCTGCTAAAGCGTTGGGAGCCAAGAATGTGAAAGGCGTATTATTGCCTTCAGCATTTTCATCTGATCACTCCATTAATGATGCAAAACAACTGGCCCTTAATCTAGGCTGTCCTGTTGAAATGATACGAATAAATGATGCTGTTGCAGCAATTGAAGATACCCTTAAACCTTTCTTTAAAGGACTTCCCTTTGATGTGACAGAGGAAAATATTCAAGCTCGTACCCGTGCAGTGTTATTGATGGCAATGTCTAACAAGTTTGGATACATTCTTTTAAATACGAGTAACAAAAGTGAAGCAGCAGTCGGCTATGGTACATTATATGGCGATATGTGCGGAGGTATTTCCGTATTAGGCGATGTGTATAAAACTGACGTTTACAAGCTGGCGGACTATATAAACAGACAAAAGGAAATCATACCTGTAAACACTATTGTCAAGCCTCCTTCAGCAGAATTGCATCCAGGGCAAAAGGACAGTGATTCCCTACCTGACTATGATTTACTGGATCAGATACTATATCTGTACATTGAAATGCATCACAGTGCAGACGATATTACAAAGATGGGCTTTGATGATAAAATTGTTCAAAGGGTGATCAAAATGGTAAATAGGAATGAGTGGAAAAGAGCACAGGCTCCTCCAATACTCAGGATTTCGCCCAAGGCATTTGGCAGTGGTCGCAGAATGCCCTTAGTTGCAAAGTATTTGTAACTGATGCAGGACCAATGCATTAGTTGAGAAGTATAGGTAACTCGAATACAATATAAACATAAAAAAAGATAACAGCACATCATTGCTGTTATCTTTTTTTATGTTTGAGAAGCTACAGCAGGTTCAATGAATTACTAAAGTAGGTGCAATAAGAAACTAAACCAAGTTCGATGAATTACTTCATCAGGTTCAATCAGTAACTACAACAGGTTCAACAAGGAACGAAAGCAGGTTCAATGAGTAACTAAAGCAGGTGCAATGAGTAACTACAGCAGGTTGAGTGCTTCAACAGATTTAATCTCTGGCAAAGCTTTACGCATAGCTTCTTCAACACCGTTTTTCAGGGTCATCTGACTATATGGGCATGAA
>JBAXYX010000037.1:0-19922 GCA_041670625.1 Lentimicrobiaceae bacterium
AGTAAGGTAAAAATTCAAGTATTGAGGAGAAATACAGCCATCGAATCCCGGGTATTGGCTGCTGTTCCAATACAGGTATGAATAGCCATAGTTGTGCGGATCTACATTCGGATCAATGGGGTGAACTATTCCCTTTGCTAATAATGCTATATATAAGGCTTGATGCATAAATATATGTATTATTTCGAGGCTAATATATTCAGTAAATAATGAAAATGCAAGTTTTTATGATTATATTTTTAAAATAAGTATGAAAAATATTCGTACGAACAAACTAAATAGCCCATTTTGCACTTATTTTGGCTATTTCCAATGCTGATGGTATGAATTACCTTTAATGCTTTAAAGAACTTCACTCCTACCCGCCAGGGCTTATTGTAGCCTGAGTGAACAATCACAAAAATAAGCTTAAACTGATGAGGGTGTTTTGGATTTGAAGGATTGCAGGATGTATGCAAGAGGATTAGGAGCGCAGCATGAGAGTCTGAAATAAAACTATCCTGACGGTCTTTTTTGCTCTGGTTGATATTAGGAGCGCAGTATGAGAACCTGAAACCCGAAATGCTAAATACTTTTTCTTTTGTTAAAACTTCGTTGAACCAACGCTCTTGAGTTTGCTGTACCATGCGAGGGAATGAAAAGAGAGCAACCCGTTGCCAGTAATTTCTCCCAACTATCCATCAACTGTTTGGTATCATCAGCAAAAGGCGGGTAAACAGACCATTTGAATGTGCCTACCATGGTATCGCCAACCAATGCAATTTCATCATCAATAATAACACTCACTGATCCGCATGAATGCCCGGGAGTATGCATGATGGTAGCATGAAAGCCAAAATCATCTAAATCTAAAAGGTCATTCATTGCCATATTGGGCTGGCATGCTTCATAACTGAGCATCGGAGCCAATGGCCTGGCCAACAGTTTCACAAATAAACGGGTAAAAATATTGGTACCTGAGGGTACGATGAAATCACCCACTCCCAGGTTAGGAGCCTCGCTACGGTGAATAATCACCAACGGATGGTATTTGTTCTGAATCTTCCGGCAATTGCCGGCATGATCCATGTGTGAATGGGTCATGATCAAATAGTCGAGATGTTTAAGATGCAAATCTGCCAACCGCTTTTGCAGTTTCCCCCACATATAATACATACCGGTATCGACCAAAATATTCTGTGCGCCATTTGTCAACAGGAAAACATTGCTTCGTCCGGCCAGTAACTGAATGATTCTGTAACCGCTCTTAGTATACCATATTTTCATATCTTACTCACTAAGTAGATTATGTATATCATCATTATGGCCGTATAGCACCATAATATCGCCTTCATTTAAAACAGTATCAGCCGTGGCAATCCCTTCAATTTGAAGCTTTGATACGTTTCTGAGTATTCCAATGAGATTTTTTTCTCTCACATTCTTAATGATAGTAAGCACAATTACATTAAATTCTTTGCTAAAGCCTATCTCCTGTATAGTCCTTCCAACGAACTTTTCAGGTACTTTAACTTCAATGATCCCATAGTTATTCACCAAATCATAGGAATCAATAACACCGGTAGTGGTAAGTTTTTTAGCCCATCGTTCAGCCGTTTCTTCCTCAGGTCGTACAATTTCTGTCACACCCATGGCTTCAAGGATGGTTTCATGCAGTGGAGAATTGGAACGACTGATCAGTCTTGACACATTCATCTTTTTCATCAAGGCGGTCGTCATCAAATTATCACTCTCATCTTCACCAATGGCAACAATGACCACGTCAGTATTTTTCAACGGCAAAGTTAAAACAGCTTCCTGCTGTCGGCTATCTAAACAAATTGCCCGGGTAATTTTATCCTTAATGTCCTGAATTTTATCATATTGCTTATCAACGCCAATTACTTCATGCCCCATCTGAGTAAGCTTTTCAGCTAATGCGGAGCCAAAATTTCCCAGTCCTATAATAATGAATTTCATGGTTGTTTAATTTAGTTGATTAATATGTCTTCGGAAGGATAACGATATTTACCTCCGGAAACCTTTTTAAAAACAGCAATTAATAGTGAAAGCATGCTGACCCTGCCAATAAACATGGTAAGAATCAGCACTAATTTACTTGCCGAACTCAGCCCTGCCGTAATTCCTCTGCTGAGCCCTACGGTGCTATAGGCTGATACGCATTCAAAAACAATATTTAACAATCCTGTCGCCTGATCAAATAATGTGATGCACAAAACAGCCGTTGAAATCACGACTATTGAAAGAATGATGATTGCAAAAGCCCTGTTGACAGATGTATTGGAAATTTCACGCTTGTATATCTCAAGCCGTGACTTGCCCTTGGCAATACTTAAAATGTTAAGGAAAGCAATAGCTAACGAACTAGTTTTAATCCCGCCTCCGGTTGAACCGGGTGAAGCACCAACCCACATCAGAAAAATGAAAATCAATGCTGTGGGTATACTCAGGGCGGCAGTATCGACTGTATTAAATCCGGCAGTCCTGGTAGTGACTGATCCAAAAAAAGCCTCTACTATTTTACCTGCAAAACCATAATGAGCTAAAGTGTTATTATACTCAAATACATAAAATAGTATGGTTCCTGAAACTAGCAAAATAAAGGTCGTGATCAATACAATGCGCGTATTAATATTGATCAACCATGGATTATAAATGTGATAATTTTTATGCAGAATGCGTGAGAACGTGGTTTTTATTTTGACCGAAATAATTTTCAAAAGGTTATAGACTACAGGGAATCCGAGTCCTCCAATGATAATCAGGGATGCTATGGTTAAATGAAGGGGATAATTGAATTGAAAAGGCCCATCAGCCAGATTATTCTGTAAGGTAGAAAAGCCTGCATTACAAAAAGCTGAAACCGAATGAAAGATCGAGAAAAATAACCGGTCATATATGGATGGGATCAGGGAACCATTTATACTTTGAAATATTGACAAAGCCCCAATACCCTCAATCAGAAATGTTAATAATATTATCCTCTTCAGAATGGTAAATATTTCACCTAATTTTTCAGTATTGGTTAATTCACTGAGCACAATTTGTTGTTCATAAGATGAAGTTCCGGTAAAAAAATAGCTGAAGTAACTGGCAAATGTCATAATCCCGATACCGCCTATTTGTATCAAAAGAACAATAATGATTTGCCCGAATTCAGTAAAGAAAGTCCCTGTATCAACAACTGTTAACCCTGTTACGCACACCGCACTGGTTGATGTGAACATTGCATCAATGAGTGTTATGTTTGAATACGTAGCATTAGGAAGCATCAACAAAAATCCACCTGCAATAATTACCACTAAAAAGCTTAGTATAAATAACTGGGCCGGATTAATCATTGTACGTTTAAAATCAGGCTTAATTGCAAAGAGTTCACGAAAGAAAACCAGAAAGATGGCTAAATATAACCAGAATGGTTGACTGAACAGTAATGGTATCCCAAGATACCCGAATCCCGAATAATGCAAAATCAGAAGCAGTAAAAACAGTATCATGATCATTTCATACGGTACAACTCCTAACCCCGGGCGGGTTGATTTTGAAAAGTACCTGCCAATGATGGAGGCTGTACCGATAATCAGGGTAATGATGTAGGCTAACCTGAAAGCTTCGGCTTCATGTAGTTGATGTAAAAATCCAACATCATATATAAAGAGAAGAACAGACAGCAGACTTATAACAAACGGCAACCGCCTGATCCTTCTGATTCTTGTCGATCGCTTTACTCGCCTTTGTTGATTATTGTTAGTCACTTGTTTTCAGGATAATAACAATTCCGGAACGTTATTTTATGAACATACTAAGATAACGCTTTTCTTTTATCCAGTAAATCAGCCCTGATGTAATTCAACAACTCTGAACCAGAAACGACTTTTACTTTAAAGCGTGGGTTATAGGTCCTCATTTTTTATAAAGTAATTTTCAGTGAGTGTCGATTTTTGTTTTAAAGCGTGGTTTATATGCCGGATACAATTTAAAAATCCCAGACCCCTGAAAACGAGTGCTAAATAGACCTGAGGCCAGTCCATTCGCAGGTTGTCCTTCAGTCTTCCTTTAGTATTGATTCGGGGTTGGTACGGGGTTGGTTCGGCAAAACCCGAATCAACCCCGTACCAACCCCGAATCAACCCACTACCAATCTCAACTCCACCCTCGCCTTGCCTTAATACAGTCCTCAGCCAATTATCACTCTATCCTCTCTATACCTCAACATAGTCCTCAGCCAATTATCACTCTATCCTCTCCTTACCTCAGCACAGTCCTCAACCATTTTTCACTCCATCCTCCCCATGCCTTAACACGATCCACACCTGGCCATGGCTCGACTAGCGGTTAATCAGTATGTAAACAACTTTTAATTGTCTTTTAATTACCTTCAAATTACCTTTTATTTATCTTTAAACTTTCTCTTTACCCTAATCCAAGAACCTATGGTCTGAAATAAATAGCCCGATTAAAAAAAAAGTTTATAAAACTTCAAATTATTTTAAATAGTGATTTCATTGATTGTATCTTTGCTTTTGTATGCGTGACTTAATATTCTTTTTATCCGTTATTATTTTATTGGGTAGTGTTGGATCATATGCTCAATCAACTAATCAAAAACCTTCTATAGAGGCAGTTCGTGTTATACAGCCTCCCTCTATCGACGGGTATTTAGATGATGTGGCATGGCAGCAAGCCCGTGTCGCTAAGGGTTTCCGACAAAAAGATCCGGTTTACAATGCTTCACCCCGCTTCAACACGGAGGTCAAAATTGTGTATGACGACAAGGCAATTTATGTAGCTGCACATATGTTTGATTCAAATCCGGATAGCATTAAGAAGCAACTGGCTGTTCGTGACAGCGACGGGATGAACGCGGACTATTTTTATATCGGGTTCGACACTTACCATAACAAACAGGATTCATACAAATTTGGAGTATCAGCTTCGGGCTTTCAAATAGATGAAAGGACGGTTGATGCAACGTACGATGCAGTATGGAGCAGTGAAGTGAGGATTACTGAGGACGGCTGGATAGCTGAATTGAGAATTCCATATTCAGCTTTGCGTTTTCCTTCCATCAAGGAGCAGGAATGGGGTTTACAGATTGTTCGCACTATCAGGCGAAACCGCGAAGAAGATCAGTGGTCGTTAGAACCCAGAGATGTGGGGAGTATCATGAACTACTGGGGTACCCTTACCGGACTGTCGGATATTGAACCTCCTCTCCGGCTTTCCGTTCTTCCTTACTTGTCGGCCGGTATCCAACATAATGGCGATGCTGAGGTTGAATCGGATAAAATCAGTTATAATTACAACGGTGGGATGGACTTAAAATGGGGGCTGAATGAGAGTTTCACCCTTGATATGATCCTGATGCCCGATTTTAGCCAGGTACAATCAGATGAGGTAGAGAAAAACCTCTCACCTTTTGAACTGGTGTATGATGAAAACAGGCCTTTTTTTAATGAAGGAACAGACCTCTTTCATAAAGGAGATCTCTTTTACTCAAGGCGCATCGGGCACATTCCTATCCGATATTATAAAGTTGAGCAATTAAAGCAACCCAATGAGCATATAGTTACCAATCCATATTCTTCACGATTATTGAATGCCGTAAAACTATCAGGCAGGACTTCATCAGGCTTGGGTATTGGAGTTTTTAATGCTATTACAGCCAATACTTATGCTGAGGTGGCTGATTTAGCAGGCAACAAGCGTAAAATACTCACTGATCCGCTCACTAATTATAATATTCTGGTACTTGATCAGAGCCTGCCAAACAACTCATCCGTTTACCTTATTAATAACAACGTCACCAGGCCTGACGGCTGGAGGAGATCAAATGTTACCGGGGGTGGGTTCAAGTTGAGTGAGAAATCTAACAAATACCTTTTGCAGTTTGACCTGAGTCTTACAAGTGTTAAAGATCCCGCTAAGGTTGCTGATAACGATGATAGTAAGAACAAACCGGGTACTTATTATTATTTAGGATTACAAAAGATCAGGGGGAAATTCAGGTTTAGCCTGTACCAGATTGCTATGAATCAATATTATGACCGTAATGACCTGGGCGTGAACAACACCAATGATTGGCTCGACAGGGGGCTTACCCTTGGTTACAATATATTTGAACCCTTTGGAGTATTCAGGTATTTTTATCATAGCATAAATTTCTTTAGGGAATACAAGCCTACTACCCATAGGAATATTAACTCAGTGATAACCTATCAGTTTAACACCACTTTTACTAATTACCTGAGCTTCTGGGGTAACGCAGGTTATTCTCCCTTTGAACGGTACGACTATTATGAACCACGGGTTGCCGGCAGAACATGGATCCTGCCCGGTTATTATTCCATAAACCTGGGTTTTTCAAGTGACTATAGGAAAACGCTTGCACTCGATGGTGAAATCCAGTACAGTAAGGAATTAGAAGAAACCCGTTGGAATTACTTCAGACTTTCACCCATCATCAGGTTAAGCGATAAATTTAAAGTTACGCCTTCAAGTGAATTACAGCTTGGCAGAAACGACAAAGGTTTTGTTAATTATATTTCTCCGTCGGTTTACTTTGGCAACCGCAATATTCAAACCTTCATCAACTCAATTTTGGGTGAGTACATGTTTAACAACAAAATTTCACTGAGCATGCGCGTGCGCCATTACTGGCAGAAAGGTGATTATATGAATTTTTACCTCCTTAGCAATGAAGGCAGGCTGTTACCGGTTGATGACTATTCGTTCAACCACAATTATAACTACAACTACTTCAATATTGATTTGGTATTCGGTTGGGAGTTTTCACCCGGCAGTATGATTAATGTGGTATGGAAGAATGTTATAGAGAGGGAAGATGAGTTTTACAATACCAGGTATTTCAGCAATTTCGACAGGATGATTAACTCTCCACAGGTCAATAATCTCAGCGTAAAAGTTCTATATTACCTCGATTATCAAATGTTACGTCGTTAGTCCAAAACCCGTTAAACTCAGGTTTAGATTATAGAATAGTTACCACTAAATTCGAATACTGAGAACACTGAATTCGGAGCCACTAACACCCTGATCCGAATTTTTATGCTACTGAATTCGAACTCTTTTACCCTTAAATTCCAATTCTTTTACCACGGAATTTAAAACCTCTTACCACTAAATTCCAACCCTTTAAATACCAAGATCGAAACCACATACCCTTAAATTCAAATTCTGACACCATACAATTCGGAACCACATAAGCCCAGGTTCAAATTCTGATACCACGGAATTCGGAACCCCTTACACCCAGATCCGAATTTTTACACCACGGAATTTGAACCCTTATAGCACGAAATCCGAATTCAGATACAGTTGAATTCGGATTCCGGAGTACCTAAAGTTGAAAGTTTATTCTATTTGACGAGTCCTGAAAACCCCATGAAAGCCATTGAAAGCATACTGGCAATAATCAGTGATAATGGGAAACCTTTCATTCCGCGAGGAGTATCCAATACATCCAGTTGTTCACGTATCCCGGCCATTAAAACAAGAGCAAAAGTAAACCCTACGGCGGTTGCACTGGAATAAACAACACTTTCAACCAGTGTAAAATTCTTCTGAACTGCCAATATTGCAATTCCTAAAACAGCACAATTAGTAGTAATAAGAGGCAGGTAAATACCTAATGCCTGATACAATGAAGGAGCCGACTTTTTTAATATAATTTCCACCACCTGCACCAGAAATGCAATGATAAGGATGAAAGTGATAGTTTGCATAAATTCAACATGCAAAGGCACCAACACAAAATACTGTATCAGATACGTAACCAGGTTAGCCAAAGCCATTACAAAAACAACAGCAGCACCCATTCCCACGGAAGTGGATACCTTGCCTGAAACACCCAGGAAAGGACAAATTCCAAGGAACTGAGCCAGGACAACATTGTTAATTAATATGGCAATTATAATGATATTTAAGATTTCCATAGCCCTAATATTTTAGTTGCTGTACTTTTGTTTCAGTCTGTTCATAATAGCAATCAGGTATCCGAAGGTAATAAATGCACCCGGAGGCAGGATGAATATCAGAATGGTTGATATTTGTTCACTTACTATTTTGATATCAAAGATAGAACCATTACCAAGCAGTTCCCTAATACTGGCAATCAGCGTGATAGCTAACGTGAAGCCAATTCCCATACCTAATCCGTCAAGTATGGAAGGTACAACAGCGTTCTTTTGTGCAAATGCTTCAGCACGCGCAAAAATGATGCAGTTTACCACGATAAGCGGTATATAGATACCCAATGTTTTGTAAAGATCAGGGGTATATGCTTTCATCACAAGGTCAACAACCGTAACAAATGAAGCAATAATCAAAATGAAAGCTGCTATCCTCACCTTGTCAGGTATAAAATTCTTCAGTGCGGCAATCATCATGTTAGAACATACCAGTACAAAGGTTGTAGCTAAACCCATACCGATGCCATTTTCAGCAGCGGTAGTAATGGCAAGTGTAGGACAAGTGCCCAGTACCAGAACAAAAGTCGGGTTATTCTTTATGATACCATTTGAGAAATACTTAAAATTACTCATTGTTTTCCTCCTTCAGATTCTTTAGCAGGTTTAGTACTCCCGGAGGTAGCATCTGCTGGTTTAAAACCGGGATCGATAAAATTGATCATATAAGCATCATATGCTTTTTGAAGGCCGTCGCAAAAAGCACGTGATGAAATGGTAGCGGCTGAAATAGCATCAACAGTACCACCATCTTTCTTTACAAGTAACTTTTTGTCTTTAAGAGTGGAAATATTCAGGCTATTGAACTGATCTTTAAACTTAGGTTGAGTCATATTACTTCCCAGTCCCGGGGTTTCCTTTTGCTCAAGTATCACCACATTATTAATGGTTCCGTCAGGCAAAAAGCCAACCATCAGATCAAACCTGCCTGCATAGCCTTTTTCAGTAAAGGTTTTAGCAGCATAACCGACTAATTGATCGGCTTTGGTAGCTTTATAAAACACCATCCCGTCAATTTCCTTAGGATCTGCTGCCGGGTCATTATCAAAATCAGGCAGTACTTCCTTCATGGCATTAAGCTCCTTTGCCTTACCCGCCTGGGCAATCGGACCTTTGGTAGCGTTATATACGAACCCCAGGATCGCTGACATCACCAGGGATATCAACAGAAGCGATAAAACCATATTCTTTAACGATGATTCAAGCTTTGCCATATTACTAAATTTTTTGAGTCGCTTTAACAGTAGATTTAAGAGGGACGGATCCGAAACGCTTAGGTTTAAATCCTCTGTTAATCAGAGGAGTAAATGCATTCATAATCAGAATAGCAAAGGAAACGCCTTCAGGATAAGCTCCCCAGTTTCTGATAGTGATGGTAAGTATACCGGCACCCAACCCGAACAAAATCTGCCCTTTAGCAGACATAGGCGTGGTGACCATGTCAGTAGCCATAAAGAAAACCCCCAGCAACATACCCCCTGCCAGAATACTCATTACGGGATTCAAATAAGTTTGAGGGTCAACCAGATACAGGATTCCTGAAAAGATAAAGGCTGAGCCCAAATAAGCAACAGGAATATGCCAGGTAATAATTTTACGAATAAACAGGTAAATAGCGCCTAACAATAAAGCAATAGCTGATATCTCACCCAGTGAACCACCCTGAGCCCCTATGAAATCATTCAGGTAACCCGGGAAGGCTGTTGAAGCCATGATTTCATCCATTGATTTACCTGCCATAACCCCTTCTTTCACCATTCCCAAAGTTGTAGAACCCGTGATGGCATCCGTAAGGGATGCGCTGAAAAGGGGTTTGGGAATGGGCCAGGTAGTCATCTGAACCGGGAAAGAGATTAAAAGGAAAACCCTGCCTATGAGAGCAGGATTAAATGGATTTTTACCTAAACCACCAAAGGTCATTTTGGCGATGCCTATTGAAACCAATGCCCCGATCACGATAATTAGTGAAGGTATGTTTGACGGTACATTAAAAGCCAACAGCACTCCCGTAACCAAAGCTGATCCGTCAGTTATCGTTACCGGACCTTTAAGCATGTATTTCTGAATAAGCCATTCAAAGAGCAAACATGATGCTACAGAAATAAAAATGACCCTGGCCGAATCAATCCCAAAAAAGTATATTGATACAAATATGGCGGGAAGCATTGCAACCACTACCCCTGACATGATTGATCGCACGTTTTGGTGATCATGTACATGGGGTGAACCCGATATAGTTAATACGCTCATATTATTTTTTTACCCTGTTTCTTATTATTGTTCCAACAGTATTTTTACCCAACCTTACATAATCAAGCAGTGGGCGGCCGGCAGGACAAGTGAACTGGCAGGAACCACATTCCATACAGTCCATGATATTTGCCTTTTCAGCCTCTTCAAACATTTGATGCTCCGAGTACTGTGCCAAAAACACCGGTTGCAGTCCCATGGGGCAAACTGAAATGCAGCGTGCACAGCGTATACAATTCTGTACTACTACCCTGCGGCTCTTCTTTTCTGACATCAACAAGATGCCTGAAGTACCCTTAACAACAGGGGAGTCGATGGTGGTAAGTGCTTTGCCCATCATCGGGCCGCCACTGATTACTTTACCAGTATCTGTTGGTAGTCCACCTGCCTGATTAATCAGGTAATCAACAGAAGTACCTATCCTGACCATAAAATTGGAAGGATTGGTAAGTGACTCGCCGGTAACCGTAACTACACGGTCAATCAATGGTTTGTTTTTTTGAACAGCTTCATAAACAGCAAGTGCGGTACCAATATTATTGACCACACAACCCGTATCAGCAGGCAGTTTACCTGAAGGTACTTCTTTGCCGGTAACCGCTTTAATAAGTTGTTTTTCACCTCCCTGCGGGTACTTCATTTTCAGGGGCACCACGCTTATTCCCGGGTAATTAGCTGATAATTTTTGCAGATGGGCAATTGCATCAGGTTTGTTATTCTCAATACCAATAGCAGCTTTGTCAACACCTAACGCTTTCATCAGAATGCGTACACCGGTTACTACTTCCTCCCCTTTCTCAAGCATGACCCTGTGATCGGCAGTAAGGTAAGGTTCACATTCCACGCCATTGATGATCAGCAATTCGGCCTTTTTATCAGGAGGCACCATTAGCTTAACATGGGTTGGGAATGTGGCGCCACCTAAACCTACAACGCCATGTGATTTGATCCGGGCAATTATCTCATCCTTTGTCAGGGCAATTTCCGTAACCACGTTAGGGGAACGGTCAATTGACTCCTCCCATTCATCGCCTTCAACCTCAATAATAACAGCAGGTTTGCGATATCCGGATGCATCAGTGACCTCTTCAATACGAACGATTTTTCCTGATACTGATGAATGAACATTGGCTGAAATAAAGGATTCACCCTGGGCAATAAGCTGACCTGTCTTTACCTGTGCGCCTTTTTCAACAATCAACTTTGAAGGGGCTCCCAGACTCTGTGATAAGGGTATGCTTACTTGTGCCGGTAAGGGAATTTGTGTGATGGGTTTGTTGGCTGTGAGTTTATGCTCTTCAGGATGAACTCCGCCGATTTTGAAAGTCTTCAATTATATTTCCTCCGGTATTCTATATTGATTGACTGATGGGTTAAAGTAGTCATTCTATTATACGGTCTGTTATACTGTTTCAGCAGATGCTATGGTTTCTGTGCTATCCGATTTTTCCTTGCGGGGAGGGAAATTTACTTCTAAAATGGCTCCCGTAGGGCAAACGGTTACACATTTACGGCATAATTTGCATTTGTTGAAATCTATATAAGCAAGGTTATCCTGTAAAGTAATAGCGTCAAAAGGACATTCTTTTACACATTTACCGCACCCGATACAAGGTACATTACAGTTTTTACGTGCTGTGCCTCTCTTTTCTTTATTGATGCATGACACATATACTCGGCGGCCCTTTACTCCTTTGTTCCTTAGTTGAATGATAGAGCGTGGACAAGCTGTAACACAGGCGCCACAGGCAACACATTTATCCTCTATAACCCGTGGTAAAGCAGCTTCATGATCCATATAAATAGCATCAAACAAGCATACTTTAACACAATCACCTTCGCCCAGGCAGCCATAAGGGCACCCTGTTTCACCGGCCGAAAGCGAATGAGCAATAGTACAGGAAGCAGCTCCATTATACAAAATCTTGGAAGGTGCATTCACCCTGCTGCCATTACACCGAACCACAGCAATCTGTGGTTCCGTCTCTTTGGCTTCCAGGCCCAGAGCCTTGGCAATTTGCTTCATGGTATCATTACCCCCTACCGGACATTTATGATTAGATATGTCCTCGGTTTTAACAATTGTTTCCGCCAATGCATGGCAACCGGCATACCCGCAACCTCCACAGTTTGCACCGGGAAGTAATCCAGTAATAATATCTACCCGCGGGTCTTCAATAACTTTAAACTTCTGGGCTATAAAGTAAAGAATTACTGCTGAAAATACTCCGAGGAGGCTTAATGTGAGTATTGCATAAAGAATTGTCGTGTTCACACAGATCAATTTTATAACACTTAAAATATTTTAAGCAGCACAAAAGTAGCATTATTCAAGTAATTTTTCAAAATTATTAACCTTTTTTTTGAGATGTAACCATTTGATAATCAGAATAATATTAAATTCTGATAAATTTGGAATTTCAATACACTATTGATAGTGTGATGGTTATCTTTGTTATTTAGAATTATTATAAATTAAAGGCCTGATTGAACAAAATACCGGACAAAAAGGATATCCTCACTATAAAAGTGGGGATACCAAAGAGATTAACCGGTTCAATATGAATGCTATTGCAGGATCACCTTTGTACCGGAACGAAGTGTGCCATTATCCATATTTATAAAGTACAATCCTTTTTGATGTTTCGATAGATCGAATTGAGTGGTGAATCCATTCTTAACATTAAAGAACTGCTGTGTAATCAATACTTTCCCATAACTGTCAGTAATGTTGAAGATTAGTTTTTCAGCCGGGTTTATATTGCTGATTTTAACAGTAATAAGCCCATGAGTGGGATTAGGAACGACTGAAATGTTCGGATTCCACTCCATGGGGTCACTGGTCAGGCATTCAGAGAATGCCACCGCCAGGTCATCCATCCCGTTATCACAATCAGGTGAACCGTAAGCAATCAGTGTTAGCACCACATTCCCTGCAGTTGTGTCGACGGTACCGGGGTAGTATATGGTTTGAAGTGAGTGGGCATTTTCAAAGAATCCGTTGCCTGAAGTAGTCCATTGAACAGAATCAGCATAGGAAACCCATCCATGTAGCTTAGCCATTGAGTATGCACATATCAGCGTGTCATTACCGGCGTTGGCTGTTGGTATTGGAAACAATACGGCATTCAGGGTATCAGAATCAGAGTAACATACATCATTGGAAGCAGTTAGTATGAACTGCACTGACAAGTTCTGAAGGTCAATGATGCCGGGAGTATAGGTGGTTGACAGAGCCTGTGAATCACTGAACAACCCGTCGCCTGATGTAGTCCATAGCACCGAAGTGTATTCCGATGCACTGCCGTTAAGTTGAAATACCCTGTTACTACATGTATCCGCTTCTGTGCCGGCATTAGCAACAGGAAATTGCCTGATGGTTAAAACGGCCGTATCCCTGGCAACGGAGCAGGAATTAGCCGGAGTAGCAGCTAAAACAAGGTCAACAGTTCCATTTTGCACATCCAGAGTGCCCGGAATATAATCAGTAGATAGAGATGAAGGACTGCTGAATATTCCATCGCCTGATGTTTCCCAGACTATATGCGTATAGTGGTCAGCAGTTCCCAGCAATTGGGCGCTTGCATCAGCGCAAATGATCATATCTTCACCGGCATTTGAAACAGCATCGGGTGTAATACCAACCACATGAACGGCTGAAACCGTACCACAGGTTGTGTGATCAAATGCAGTCAGGGTAAGCGTTACAGACCCGTTCTGTAAATCCAGCGGTCCCGGATAATAAGTAGTTACGGCCTCCAGAGTATCAGCAAAATAACCATCCCCGGCTGTAGTCCAAAGCACACTGTCGGCATTGGTAACGGCAGGGAACAAGTTAGCGGATTCATTTTTACATACTTGTGCATCGCCAGCCATATTAATCGTAGCCACTTGTTTCACAGCAACCGTAACATCATAGTTGGCTGAAGAAACTCCGTCAGTTACCGTTACGGTATAAACCGTAGTTTCAGCAGGTGTAACGATGGGATCAGGCATAGGAGAAGCAAAACCCGGAGGATTGGAGGTCCATGAAAATGTTAAAGGACTGCCGGTAGCCACTATACTTAATTGTGATGAACCACCCGGGCAAACGGAATCAGGCATAGCAGTAGCCGTAACCGAAACAGGATCAGCTAACGAAAAAGAAGCAATGCGGGTTCGCCAGTTAGCACTACCACCGGTAAGGTAGTATTCCTGGGTGTACCAGAAAATATTATCATTGGCAGGATCAACTGACATCATACTGTAGTCACCCCAGCGTTCTGCAGTGTGAGTTTGTGAACCTCCACCGGTAACCATATTCTGCTCAGCAAAGGTCATTTCACCTAAAGGATCTGTTGGCCTGCGCCCGGTGAACCTGATGGATGGGTAAACGGAGGAACTGCCGACCGAAAAGCCTAAGCCGATATCACCCACGCTGTTCATGGCAAGAGAGCCCATCCAGCGAGAAGTATTATCAGGAGAGTAAGTGCCCTGCTGATAAACTGACCAGCCTGAACCGGTATTGCGTATTTCATACCAGCGCACACCGGCATGATCTGCAACATTCACAGTATGATTGGTAACCATAGCCTGGTATGTGCCAAAATTGCGATACTGCAAACGATACATCAGTCGGTCGGAAAGTGTTTGTAAGGTCATGTCCGTGCCGGGTTGAGGAATCTGGGGCACATCGCTGCTGAATGATGCTACAGGAAGAGAAGCCAGTCGGGTAAAAGTAGAATTTGCGGGTGTGGCCCAGTCAACCTGCATGGCATAAAGCACTAATCTGTCGTCACTGGCATCACGGATGTAAGCAAATAAGCCCGGTGTCCCGTCAGGTGCGACATCACCATCACAATCAGCAGGAAGAAAGCTGGAAGGATCAGCATAAGGAGAGGTAGTAAAAAAGATCATCGAAGCGATCGGGTCGCCCGTGAGCATTTTTGTCCTTTCAAGAGCAGCGGCGCCTGCACCTCCCCAATCAAGTGTTCCAGAGAGGAAGTTATTAACTGAAAGATAATAGGCGTCATGCCATACTCCGAGTTTGGGATAATCAGGCATATCCACAAATTCATAAGCATAACGATACCACTGTCCGGTAGGATCACCACTCTGTGAAACAGCAATCATTTCATAAAAGGGCCCATTGGGATAGTATGGCATAGCAAACTGGCTGGCTATAAAACGGTCAGCCTGTTCATCATAAATTACAACAGGGTCACCATCGTTGCAACTTGACCATGGCCCGGGAAACCCATTCCATAAAGTTTGGTTATCAACAGGGCCATATACTAAAGCTCCACTTTTATCATAAATGGCAAAGGCACAATTAACCATTTGCATATAATGGGTCAAGCCAACATCACCTTGTGTATCAGGAGGTAATACTCCTGAAATATTATTCACTCCATCAAAGCTCGACAGCAATTCACTAGTACGATTACCCTGGGTATTTTGGCGAAGTGTAAAGTCTTTTTCACTTGCCGGGGGAAGTGGCCTGTTTCGATATTCAGGCATGTTCAGCTTATTTTTAACCACTCCGTCTTTCCAGCTTCTGTCACGTTGACCTGCCGGTATAGTCATTTCTTTTAAAGGACGACTAACATCAAAAAAAGCAGGCTTTTTCACTTCAGCCGGCCTTAAAACCTCATTTTGTGCTGATAAAAATAAAGCTACAATGATAAAGGCAAATAGTAGAATTGTTTTTTTCATTGATGAAAGTTTAAGTGAACATTATGTGGTTATTATCTGGACATTTTCTGGAAACTAAGTGAACTTTATGTGGTTATTATCTGAACTCTATCTGAACATTATGTGGATATTATCTGGACTCTGTCTAAACGTTAATTGAACATTATGTGGTTATTATATTGACTCTGTCTGAACATTAATTGAACATAAATTGGTTACTACATGGACATTAGGTAGACATAATGGGCGCACTATTTGGTTAATAATTGGACATAATGTGGATACCGGATGAAAAAAAATTAAACATTAACTGAGGGTGAACCTGAAATATTTTTTCATTTTGTTCCTGAAAGCATACAACACAAAATAATACGGAACCAGCACCCCTAATGCGAGCACCGCAGCTAAAATTTCGCCTAAAAAGTAATTAGCCATGACCAGGGTAGCAATCAGCAGAATAAATGGCAGCACATAACCCAAAAATACTGCCAGCCAGCCTGACGACTCAACCATTTGAACATCAACCCGGTCACCCACATTAACTGATCGTGATAAGTCATTCTCCACATCTACAACCCGTTCACCTTTCTCAAAGGATACACATGATTCTTTGGAATGGCAACCTGCACAAGCACTAAAACTCTGTATTCTTACGCGGATATATTTGCCATTAATATCTTCAACGATACCGCTTTTTAAAATGCATTCTACTTTTTCAGCCATTTTGATTAAGAGTTTTTAAGGAGTTGAGAGAGAAATAGGTAAGATCTTGCCATTCATCCATTTATGACCATTCATAGCAAAGTATGCAATCCATGAGGCTATGGTATCGACGCTTGTCTGTGCTTCATAACCCGGAAATGCTTTTTCAAACATATCTGTTCGTACACTACCTAATGACAAACAATTAACAGATATTTTCATAGGTTCAAGTTCCACAGCAAGGCATTCAGTTAAGGAAGCCAGTGCACTTTTTGAAGCACTATAAAGTGACAAACCAGGGAATTTTGCACTTCCCTGAAAACCGCCCATACTGCTGATGTTGACTATATGAGCCCCCTGATTGAATAGCGGTAATAAATGTTGGATAAGATGAAAAGGGGCTTTAAAATTTGTATTTATAATCAGATCAAAATCTGATTCACTGATTTGAGCGAAAGGCTTCTTTATCAATACGCCTGCATTATTGATCAGTACATCAACTGTACCCAGGTGTTTCATAATCGTTTCAGCCATTAAGGCATAATCACCTGATATCAGGTCGAAAGCATAAGTAAAAACACGATCATGGTAATCATTTATCCCGTTTAACAGGGCATTCAGTTTAGCGCTATCTCTTGAGATCAAGAACAACCTGTTATCAGGGTCCTTTGCTAACTGAAGGGCGGTTTCACGGCCAATACCCCCTGATGCACCGGTGATGATAATGTTTTTCATTGATTGATGGGATTGAAAAGGCCAACTGCCCGCGCATATATGCCATGTATCCAGGCTATTGCCATACCGTAATTGGTAACCGGCACCCCCGCATCAACAGCAGCTTTCACCCTGTTGACCACTTGTTTACGGGTAAGCACACACCCCCCACACTGAACAACCAAAGAATACTCTTTAATGTTTCGAGGCAATTGTCCTAACCCTGCAACAACATCAAAGTGCAGGTCCTTATGGCTGTATTTTTCAATCCAGCCCGGGATCTTGGTCCGGCCAATATCATCACAGGTAATATGATGAGTACATGATTCCAGAATCAACACCCGATCACCATCCTTTAGTTCTGCAAGGTGAGGAGTTCCTTTAAGGTAATTCAGGAAATCACCCCTTTGCCGTGCGAGCAGAATACTGAAACTGGTAAACGGTATATCCTCAGGTATATATTTACTTATTTTACCGAATACCTGACTATCAGTAATGACCAGCGATGGACGGGGGTTAGCTTTAGCAATAAAATCCTGTACATCTGTTTCCTTACATATCATCACAATACCATCATGATCCAGTATATCACGAATCGCCTGCACTTGTGGCAGGATCATTCTTCCTTCAGGTGCTTCATTATCAACAGGGGTTATCAGCATCACAGTCTGGTGAGGTTCAAACAGCCCTCCCACCATGGCTTTTGACGTATAGGCTGTTTCAGGCATAGCATTGCTAAGCTCTTCAAGTAACTTATTGTTATCAACAGCAGTGGTTGCGCTAAACTCCATCACCTTACACTTGAAACGTGATTCAAGCGATTGCGCCAGTTCTTGGTTCAGGGGTACCCGATCACTCTTATTATGAATGATCATAAATGGAATGGTATACTCCATAAATCTGTTGACCAGTTTCTCCTCCTCTGCTTCGAACACATTATCCACGATAACCAGCACAGCAAGGTCAATCACTTTAAGGACCTCCAGTGATTTGGAAATCCTCTTGAGTCCAAGTTCACCTGTATCATCAATACCGGCGGTATCAATCAGCACAGCCGGGCCTATACCCGGTATTTCCATCGATTTCTTAACCGGGTCAGTGGTAGTACCGGCTAAAGGGGATACTATGGCGGTATCATGACCTGCCAATACATTTATTACGGAACTCTTACCATTATTACGACGACCAAATATCCCAATATGTGGTTTTGTTTCTCTACCTTTCGACATTATTCAATCATTTGAGATGTTGGTTTACCATACTTCATAATATGGCACACCAAACAGGTGGTTCATAAAGTTGTTATGTCAAAATTACTATAAATATACATTGCTTCATGACTTATAGTTAATTTTGTAATACTTTTGAACGGTATAAACCAGTCAAAGGTTAGCATTTAAAGAACATAAAAAAGCTCTATGAGTGAAAAAGTATTCAGTATAGAATCATATAGTCCGCTTGAATTATACGGTGTAGGCGACAAGAACCTAAATCTAATAAAGGAGCTGATTCCGAAGATAAAAATCATTGCGCGAGGTGAGCATATTAAAGTCATGGGTGATCCGAATGATATAGAGAGCTTTGAAACACTCTTTAATCTTATGCTCATACATTATGACCATTTCGGAAAGATTACTGAGAACGATATCAGGCAGTTAGCAGAACCTGGAGGGGCTGATACACTCATCAAAGGATCACCTGATGTTTTGGTACACGGGAGGAACGGCCTGGTTGTAAAAGCAAGAACACCCAACCAGGTTAAGATTGTACAGAGTATTGACAAGAACGATATGGTTTTTGCTATAGGACCGGCAGGTACGGGTAAAACCTATACCGCAGTTGCCCTGGCAGTACGGGCGCTTAAGAACAGGGAAGTTAGAAGAATCATCCTTACCCGCCCGGCAGTAGAAGCAGGAGAGAATTTAGGTTTCCTGCCCGGTGACCTGAAGGATAAACTTGACCCGTACATGCAACCTTTGTATGATGCTTTGCGCGACATGCTCCCACCCCAAAAGCTTCTTACCTATATTGAAGATGGTACCATTGAGATAGCTCCTTTAGCTTTTATGAGGGGCCGCACCCTCGACAATGTTTTTGCCATATTGGATGAAGCCCAGAATGCCACTACCAATCAGTTGAAAATGTTCCTTACCCGTATGGGCCGCTCAGCAAAATTTTTTGTAACCGGTGATGTTACACAAATTGATTTGCCCAGAAACCAGGAATCAGGGCTCTTACATGCTGCTAAAATATTAAAGAACATTCAGGGAATTGACATTATATATCTTGACGAATCAGATGTTATCAGGCATAAACTGGTTAGCCGAATTATTAAAGCATATGGAGAAGAGTAAACCCGGGCCCTGGTTGAATTAGTTTCAAAAAAAATTGAAGGCGTTATACGGAATCACCGTTAACGCCTTCAATTTTTCAGATACTGGGCTTGATCCCTTTGCCCCGCAGGTTTTACTTTATAATCACTTTCTGTGATCCGGTTTCCGTATCAGTTATGTATTTGACCAGGTAAAGACCGGGAGCTGTATTCGAAATATCAGTTGTAATAATCAATGGTTCAGTACCGGTTGACCCTTTATA
>JBAXYX010000038.1:0-19785 GCA_041670625.1 Lentimicrobiaceae bacterium
CAACTGATTATAATACGTATCAGCTTCCTCCATACGGTTTAGCAGGAACAGGCACCAGGCAACCGTTCGCATGGCAGCTGAAGATCCGGAATTAGCAAACTCAATACGATAAAAATAGTCTATGGCCTGTTCAGGTTTCTCCAGTTCAAGATAGCAGGTACCAACTGAGGCAATGACCTTTTGATTATCAGGTTCAAACTCCAGCAACTCAAGGTAATAATGTAAAGCCCCCTCGGGGTTATCAAGCGAGAGGCAGCATTGAGCCTGTTTTTGCATCAACCAGTTGTGGTTCGTATCAAAGAGGTCAGCTTTTTGATATATCACAATCGCTTCATTATAGTTACCTTCCATTTGCTGGCAATATCCTGATTTTTCGTATAGCTCCGCATAGTTCTCTCCTTTTTCTATCAGATAGTTGTACAGCTTAAATGCTGATTCATAGTGCGCATTATCAAGAAAGAAGTTAGCAATGGTACGGTAAAATTGAGGGTCACTGATCAACCCTGTCAGTATGGCAGAATCCTGGATATCAACAGATCCCTTAAAAATATCACCTGTTTCAAGGCGCAGCGTGTGCAATTTAAAAAACCTGTACAGGTCTTGAATATATTGAATGGCAATACGTTTCTTTTTAAGGGCAGGTTCTGAGAGTTCCTCATCCTTAAGTTCAGCCAGTTGTTCCGCTTCACTTTCAAACATTTGTACCATCATATTCTTTTGCTGTTCAGGCAGAAATCGGATATTGAAAGCGAATGAAAACTTATCAGAATTGCACATATACATGGAAAGCTCAAGTCCCTTGAGGAAAGCCCCCTTAAATGCATCACTTTCACCGACCATGGCTTCCTGAACTGCATGATTATCAGAATAGAAAGGCATAAACCAATTAGGGATTTCGTTAAAGAAAGGGAATGCCTTGAGCATGGCAAAAGCGCTCAGGAAAACATCCACTCCTTCCATCTGCATATTGGTCAGTTCTTCCAGCTTTTTGGTAAGTTCAGGTTGACTGTCAAAGTACTTTTCCCAATCAGGGTTTTTATCAAGAGGCTCCCCTTCCTCCAGAAGTTTCTCAAGATCAAGTTTTTCATTGAGGTCCTCATTAAATTTAATGACCTGTGGCAATACTTCTTTTTCAAACTTCCTGGTTGCCTGCTCAGTATCCTTCGACCTGTTGAACTGGATAATCATATTTAATGCATCTTCACGGAACACCGGTTCATTCTCCAGGAGGTTGATTTTCTCCATCAGGTTAGGATAATAGTAAAACCGCTTGTCGTACATTAAGAACGAAATGATACAGCCGAATAATGCCCTCTGTGAAATCTGTGGGTCCTCATGTCCAAACAGGTCAATTAATACGCTGATTCTGCGTTGGTCGAAAATACGAATAGCACCCAGAGTGAGGGCGCTTACCATCATCGCTTTTTCAAACCAGGGCAGGGAAGAGCTATCAAAAATACGGGTAATCACCTCCTCATCCTTCTCTGAAAATTTATCAGTAAGCCAAAGGTGCATAAAAGCCCTGAATATAGCTTTACGATGATGGACAGCCGATTCGCTCTCTGACTCATCGTTAAATAATGAAGCATTGTGTAGTATATCGTCAAGCTCGTTATCGAATGAAAGGCCCATAAGGTTTTCTGACAGGTCTTCATTTTCAAGCAATGCATGTTTGTCGAGTTCAGCTTTCAGTGCAGCTATTTTGCTTCCTGATCCTGAAATGAGGTGCAGCTTAATCATATCAGCCAACTCGTAGAGTGACATGAGCAGTTTAATGTAAATAGTATGGCTCATAGGATCGGAAATCCCCTTACCGGTATATGCCAGGATATTTGAATAGGTATACCTGATATCATCGATACCGGGCTGGAAGCGTTCAGATGTTTGCTTTTCAAGGTGATCAATTGCTTCATATACCCGTTGCTGCCGCAGCAATTCAACTACCTTACTGTACCATTGCTCGATTTCATTGAGTGTCATAGGCTTTATTTATTCCTTCTTTCGAGGGTTTTATGTACTATTCTATTAAACAATCCTAAAATTAAATGAATTTATCACTTAAAACACATGAGCTGTTAATAGTAACTAAAAGTCTTCAAAAACCATGCATATTTTAAAAATATGACATAATTGCAGTTCCCCTTGCTGGAATCCACAGGAATAAAAGAATAGACTTCAGAAAATTGAATGGCAGACATCCGGTTGTGCAAGAATAGACTTCAGGAAATTGAATGACCGATATCCGGTTATACAAGAATAGATTTCTGGAAATTGAATGACAGATATCCGGTTGCACAAGAATCGGCTTCAGAAAATTGAATGACAGATATCCGGTTGTGCAAGAATAGACTTCAGAGTGCAGGATTAAAGATTTATTAACTTGTAACCTTTAATATCCCTGAACGTCTAATTATTTACCTTTGGATCTATAACACCATATATCATGCTTAAGAATTACATTCAAAGTGCTTTACGCAACTTTAAAAAGAACAGATTTTACTCTTTAATAAATATTCTTGGCCTTTCATTCGGAATAACAGCCGCTGCCTTCATTCTGCTTTACATCAATGAAGAGACAGGGTATGATAAGTGTTTCAGGGACTATAAAAACATTTACCGGCTTGAGAGCGATTTTACAGTCAATAATAAGCATGATAAGTTTGCGGTGACCGCCCTACCCCTGGGTCCGGCCCTTAAGCTTGACATGCCGGAAGTGATATCATACGCCCGGTTTCTGAGCAACGAGAATATGGTATTGAAATATCAGGACAAGGAATTTTATGAGAAGAAAGCATACTTTGCTGATTCAGTAACACCCATCATGTTCAACCTTGAATTCAAGGAAGGGAATGCAGCGCAATCACTGACTCAACCATTTTCAATCATACTATCAGAGTCATCGGCTAAACGATACTTCAGCGAACAGCAAGCTTATGGCAAAACCCTGATCGCAGGAAACGGGCGCAGTTATAAAGTCACCGGTATTTTTAAAGATTTGCCGCAGAATGTTCATATGTCCTTTGATATACTCATGTCAATGGAATCACTGGCTACCATTACCGGACAGGAACGCTACCGGAGCATGGAGCCCGGTGCTTTCTGGAATGTGGGCTTTTATACTTTTATCAAGGTTGCTGACGAAGCCTCCATTCAGTCAATTCATCAAAAGTTCCCTGCTTTTTATGACAAGTATATGAAAGTTGTAGGCGATGCGATCAATGGTTCTTTTACACTCATGACCACCCGCCTGGATAAGATACATCTTACTTCAAAGCTGACAAGCGACCTGCCGGTCGGCAATATCAGCTACCTTTACCTATTGGGAATAGTAGGCATGATGATTTTGGTACTGGCAGCTATCAATTACATGAATCTTGCCACTGCCCGTGCTGCAAAGCGTTCCAAAGAAATAGGTCTGCGAAAGGTATCAGGGGCTAACCGTCACCAGCTTGCCTGGCAGTTCCTGACTGAAAGCCTTGTACTGGCCGGCCTGGCATTGGTTATTTCTTTGATGCTCATACAGGTGTTACTGCCTTTTTTCAACGGGCTTACCGGTAAGCAATTGGAACTCAATATAATTAAGGATCCGGGACTTTTTCTGGTCATCACGGGTGTTGCCCTGTTCACAGGGATTCTTTCAGGTTTATACCCGGCCTTTTTCCTCTCTTCTTTTAAACCGGCCAATGTATTAAAAGGCAAAATCAATATCGGCAGAAAAAGTGGCTGGTTACGCAAAGGGCTGGTCACCTTCCAGTTGTTCATCTCAGTAATTATGATCACCGGCACCATCATTATCTACAGTCAGCTCAACTACATGAGAAGTGCCAACCTGGGATTTGAAGAGGAGAATATAATGGTATTGGAGATTCAGGATACCACATTCAGGAAACGGATTGACAGTTTCAGGAAAGAATTAAAAGAGAATCCCAACATACTGGCTACTGCTATGTCACAAACAGTGCCCGGGGCCGACAATGGCATTCAGGTTATGAAGGTTGAAAAAGAAAACCGGATGGTGGAGTTTGCGTTAAACAACATCCCTTGCGACTATGATTTCGCTGATTTGTTAAAGCTTGAGTTTGTCAAAGGACGGAACTTCAACCGTGAAATGGGCACTGATGAAACCAACGCTGTTATTGTGAATGAAGCAACCGTTAAGGCATTGGGTTGGGGAGATCATGCGCTGGGTAAAAAGATCAATATAGGCTTTGGTATAGATGGTAAAGGTGGTACTGACCGCAGAGTAATCGGTGTAGTGAAAGACTTCCACTTTACCTCATTCCATAATCCGGTAGAACCCATGATATTGTACATACCCAGGTTTCCGCTAAGTATTATGACCATAAAACTAAAGGAAGGATTTGGAAACTATACCATCGATTACATTAAATCAAAGTGGGAAAGCTTTGGTGCCAACAGACCATTTGATTATTACTTCCTTAACGAGCACTTCGACAATAAATATGCAGCAGAAGCCAAATTGGGTAAAGTATTTGCAGCTTTCGCCTTTCTGTCAGTCTTTATCGCTTTACTGGGATTGTTAGGGTTATCGTCATTTGTAACGGCACAGCGCACTAAAGAGATAGGAATACGAAAAGTGTTAGGCGCTTCAGTTGAAAGCATTGTCAGGCTGCTCTATAAGGAATCCCTCATTTTGGTACTCATAGCATGCGTGGTCTCCTTTCCGGTTTCATGGTATCTGATATCAGGATGGCTGGATAACTTCGCCTACCATATTAACCTGACATGGATCACCTATTTGCTTGCCGGCTTTGTTGTTGTATTAGTAAGCATTGTATCCGTGAGCTTCCATACACTGCTGGCAGCAAATTCTGACCCCATCAAGTCAATAAAATACGAGTAGTATAAAAATGACCATGCATTAAAGATAAGCATCTGAAGATTACAGGAACAAACCGGATTATAAATGCCGAAAAAAAGCTTTAAGAAAGCTCTAAAGTTTTGCGGCGCTGGCTATAATACTGTAATCCTTCATCAGTAGCAATACCTCTGATAAAGTTCTCAAACATTACTTCAAACAGGAGCATGAAAGAGAATTTTTCAGGTGGGAAGAATAGTGGATTATGAAGATCTATTAAGCGACTGATATACAAACGCGACAGGAGTTCAATACTCAGGTCATTCCGATACATTCCCTGTTCTATACCTTTTTGAATGTTGATCTTAATCTTTTCAAAGATAAAGTCAATCCGCTTTTCAATATGGAATTGATAAGTTTCCGGATACAGGGTTTGAAGGTCAAGGGTTACCGAAGGTGATATATCCTGAAAGCGGGCATTTACTTCCTGGCTTACTATTATTAAAATATCAATAGCATTAACCCCGTTAAAATCGTGTTTATCAAATATTGACATAAAAGCTTCACGTTCAAGCTCAAGCACTTTTTCAACCAGCACTTTTTCATTAGGGGCATATTTGGCAAGCTCTTCAGTGGATATTTCTAAACTCTGGCAAATATTTTCAATTGTAAGGTTTCGTATCCCGCACTTAGTTGATAAACCTCTTATATCTAATAAAATACGATGAATATTGTCATCCATTCAGCTCTGTGCAATTATATAAATACTTAAAAATTGCTGCGAAATTACAAAAAATATCATGCCAAACTATTCCCGGTTGATTAATAAGAAGTACAGACTACTTTTCGTGTGGTATGCTTTTGATCAACCACCAATTCAAAGCAGTAGACACCCGGCTTCAACTTGTATCCTTCTGCTTCCAGTACCTTGATGTATTTACCGGGAGTAAGCATCTGTCGGTCAATAATCTCAGCTACTTTATGGCCTGTCATGTCATTCACTGTTAAAGAAACGATGGATGGTTCTTTTATCTTAAAGGAGAATGCGGTACTACTGCTGAAAGGATTTGGCACAACCTGTGCTTCTGCTAAAGGGTTAAGATCTTCAGATTCTGTCCCGATGACCAGAGGATCAACTAATGCGGTCAGCAAGGATAATTCATTATTATGCAATCTGATCCATACCGGCCTGACGGTATCATTCACTGCGGCAATATTAGTATAGTCGCCAAAAAATATAAAATCATTCGGAATAAAGGGCTCTTCGCTGACTTTAAAGTTAACAAAAGTATCCCCACCGTCGCCGGATACAGCCATATACACGTCAGTAGCTATATCAGGATGATTACGCCTGTCGTAAAAGATGATCCATATTTTCCCGGTTACCTGATCAACCGTCATCCATGTGAAAAACTGTTGCTTGCCGGGGCCATCATCATTCACCCTTTTAGCTTCAGTCCACGTGTTTCCACCATCGGTTGATTTAGCAAACCATATATCTGCATCATCCATACCATTGCGAGTGTCACTCCAGTTAATGTATATAGTGCCACGTTCAGGGCCGTTGCTGCGGTCACAATCGGTAACAGGCATACCATTGCTTCGTGAAATACCCGGTATGTCGATATCCCAACCTCCGGGTTGAGGGTCAACAGGAATATCATTCTCAAGCCATGTAACGCCACCATCAATGGAACGGTCGAACATAATACCTGCCGGTCCCGACCATGAAACGTATATCTGTCCTTCAGGGCCCACTGCCGGCACAGCCCCTTCAACCGTCAGGTCACTGTCAACACAGTCGCCTGCAGTTTGACTTAACCTGACCGGCTCACTCCAGGTCATTCCCATGTCTGATGATTTGGAAAATCTGATAGTAGAACTGTCATTAGGGTTATTACTGCCATAATCGTCAAATTGCGTCCAGGTGACGTAAATCTCATTATTTATGGGGTTAACCACGGCCCACTCTTTGTCCTGCTGCTTACCCGGAATATATCCTATACCGCTGCCATCTGTCCAGGTGACTCCCATATCAGATGAACGCTGGCATACAATACGGTCAATCCAATCACGTGAACGTACATTGCTTAAATGGAAGTAATAGAAATTACCAAGGGTGTCCGTTACCAGACATGGATCACCCCACACTCCCAGGGATGAATGCAGGGTATTGGTTTGCCACGTAAGCCCTCCGTCTTCAGATGCATGATACACATCGATATTATTGCCGACCATCATTCTGAATGGGTTTTTATAATCCATGGCTATAGAAGGCTCATTGGGACCATTAACAACCGAAATGACCATGTTTGGATGCTGTGCCTTGATACACTGACAAAGCAACAGGATCATAAGGGTTATAGTTATACGGTAATTCACAGTTTTGTATTTGGTTAATGTTAATCAAAAATAGCGAAATTTATAATTACATTTACATACTGTCATGAATGACTTTATCATAAAGATTACCAAAACTGCATGGACCCTCATCTACCAGAATAGCAGATAAGCCAAACTTACGATCATGAAGATAACTAAAACTGTATGGGCTCTCATCAAGCGAAAACGTAATGGTCTAAAAACCATACCATAGCTATTGAGTATTTAGGGCGTAACTTTTATGTGGGTATCAGGTATCTGAAGAATAGTTTTTGAATAGTTCCTGAATAACTCCGTATTGTTGGCTTTTGTGTTTATGAAATAGGTAATTTTGTTATAAATTGAAAAAAGGGAAAAATGCGCAAATTATTTACATTAGCAGGGATTCTGCTCTCATTAAACCTCTTTGCCCAAGATTGGCAAACTTATTACGAAAAATCAGGATATACTGAAACGCCACGTTATGCTGAAACCATGCAATACTGCTGGCGGTTAAATGAAGCATCACCTTTAATAAGCATCGCTACTATCGGCAAGAGTACACAGGGCCGGGATATAGAAATGCTTATTGTGGATAAGGACGGGTTGACTGACCCCGCATTGATCCGTGCAAAAGGCCGTCTGGTAGTCCTGGTAGAGGCTTGTATACACCCCGGTGAACCTGACGGGAAAGACGCCATGCTCATGCTGCTTCGGGATATGGTTATCCAAAATAAGTATAAGGAACTGTTGGACAAAGCCAGCATCCTGTTCATCCCTATTTTCAACGTTGACGGGCATGAGAGGTTTGGGCCTTACAACCGTATAAACCAGAATGGCCCTAAGGAAATGGGATGGCGCACCACGGCCACGAACCTGAACCTCAACAGAGACTTTATCAAAGCGGATGCTCCTGAAATGAGGGCCTGGCTAAAAATGTATAATGCCTGGCTGCCTGATTTCTTTATTGATATTCACACCACTGACGGAGCCGATTATCAGTATCAACTGACTTATGGGATAGAGAAGTACGGCAATCTTGACTCCGGCCTCACCCGTTGGATCAATGACATTTATGAACCCCGCCTGGTAAAAGGCATGAAAGATGAGGGTTATAAGATCTTTCCGTATGTGGAATTCCGGAACTGGCATGACCCCCGAAGCGGTATGGAAAAGAGTGCGGCTCCTCCCCTTATTTCTCATGGTTATGCAGCGGCTCAGAACAGACCTTCCATCCTGGTTGAAACGCATATGCTCAAAGATTACAAAACCAGAGTTTCATCAGCGTACCAACTGACTGTTCAAACGCTCAAAATCGTAAACCAGCAGAGTGAAACCCTGAAAACCCTCATCAGTATGGCGGATAATTCCACAGCATCCCCCAATTTCAGGAATGAGCCTTTAACGGTGGGCTACAAAACAAGCAGCACAGACAGTACCATGGTTGATTTTCAAGGATATGACTATACCATCAAAAAGAGCGACCTTACCGGGGGCGACTGGTTTGTTTATGATCCTTCAAAACCGGTTACCATGAAAATCCCCATGTTCGATAAAGTTACTCCTGATAAGACCATCAAGTTGCCCCTGGCCTATATCATTCCGGTTGAGTGGACAGACGTGATTGAACGGATAGCTTTACATGGTATCAAAATGATGAAACTGGAAACGGAGACGGAAATACCTGTTAACATACTGAGGTTTAACGATTATAAGTTCCAACCTGAGCCTGTTGAAGGCCGTCAGATGGTACGCACCAAAGCCATTGAAAGCAAGGAAAGCCGTGTATTCTCTGCCGGTTCTGTAATCATCCTCACAAATCAGCGAACCGCTAAGATCATTGCATACTTACTGGAACCCACCGCTACCGGTTCACTTACTGAATGGGGGTTCTTCAATAGCCTGTTCGAACAAAAAGAATACAGTGAAACCTATGTGATGGAGCCGTTGGCCAGGAATATGTTAGCTGAAAACCCTCAATTAAAAAAGGAATTTGATGAAACCATAAAAAACAACCCTGCCTACAAAGGGAAACAGTGGGAAATGCTCAACTGGTTTTACAGCCATACCCCTTACTGGGATAAGAACTGCAGGGCCTTTCCGGTTGGCAGGATTATGGATCAGAGCACCCTTAACCAATTAAAATTAACCGATTATTAAGGATAATCAACCCGGTTAATCAACAAAATAATAAGCCGGATTGTTACTTTCTGATGTTGATTTTCATATTAAATAATCATTGCTTTTAAGCATTCTTTACCTTATTTTTACATTACTTTTTACATGGACCATTAAGTAATAATCAAAACCTAATTAACCAATGAGCGACAAGTCAGTTAATTTCAACCAGCAAACAAGCAATTACAGGATGGCCATGTCAGTGATTGGCTCCATTTTCTTTATCTTTGGATTTGCAACCACCTTCATTGTCACGCTGAGTGCACAGGTTAAATCTATTTTCGATCTCACTGAATTTCAGGCACAGCTCTTAAACTTCGCTTTCTTTATCACCTATGCTTTTGTTTCCATTCCAATTGGCCTTTACATAAAGCGTATCGGTTATAAACGCGCATTGGTAATAGGATTATTTTTAATGTCGTTGGGCGCCTTCCTGTTCTATCCGTCAGCAAGTGTACCTTCGTTTGCATTATTCCTGGTATCCACTTTTATTCTGGCAATAGGAGTGGTATTCCTGCAAACAGCAGCCAACCCGTATGTCACAGCTTTAGGTCCGGAAAAGACTGCTTCAAGCCGGTTAAACCTTACCCAGGCACTGAATTCTATAGCCACTATGCTGGCCCCATATATAATTGCTCTTTTCATTTTCAAGGGTGCTTCCGCCATGTTGTCACAGGCTGAAAAGGCTCAATCCGTTCAAATGCCTTTTGTCGTAATGGCTTGTATTATACTAATCATCGCATTTATGATTATGGCTATCCGGTTACCCGAAATACAAAAGACCACTACCGAACGCAAGAGTATCTGGAAGTATCCCCACGTACTGCTTGGCGCTCTCGCTATCTTCTTCTACGTTGGTGCTGAGGTAGGTAACGGCAGCCTGATGATCAATTATTTTGTCCATAACCTGGGGCTGGAGAGTGCAGTGGCTTCAAAATACGTTGCCCTTTATTGGGGAGGTGCTATGGTAGGCCGTTTCTTCGGTTCATTCATGTTCTCTGAAATCAGCTTTCAAAAGAAACTTACCTCTGCCATCCCGGTACTCATCCTCGCGGTGGTTTCAGGTTCTTTCGTTACAGACTGGAACTGGACTATCGGCCTGATATTCCTGGGCATTGCTATAGTCAACTTTATTATCATGCAAATCGGAATGGGTAAAGCCGCACGTACACTGGCAGTTTTTGCTTTGGTTGCTGCTGCTCTTGACCTTGCCACTACCTTCGGAACAGGACAGATAGCCCTTTGGACTATACTTTCTATCGGTCTGTTCAATTCCATCATGTTCCCCAATATATTCACCCTGGCCATCAAAGGACTCGACCCGGGTGAACTCAGCACTGCTTCGGGTGTTATTAATACCATGATTTGCGGTGGTGCAATATTGCCTCCCATCATGGGGCTCGTTGCTGATAATTATGGTTACACCTGGGCTTTTATTGTCCCGGCTATTTGTTATATATACATCTTCTATTACGCTGTAAAAGGAAGTTATTTGAGATAGAATCATGCATTAACTGAGCTTAAACAACAGGAGGACTAAGCTTAACTCTGAAGTTGCTTAAAATAAAATCATTGTTTTTTTGAGCTTAAACAGAAGGAGTACTAAGCTTAAACAGGAAGAGTACTGAGCTTATATGTAAGGATTACTGAGCCTAAAAGTGTGGAGTATTAAGCTTAACTTTGAAGTTGCTTAAAATAGGATCATCAGTTTTTTGAGCTTAAACAAGATGCGTACTAAGCTTAAACAGAAAGAGTACTGAGCTTATAAGTAAGGATTACTGAGCCTAAAAGTGTGGGGTACTAAGCTTAACTCTGAAGTTGCTTAAAATAGAATCATTGTTTTTTTGAGCTTAAACAGCAGGAGGATTGGACTTAAACAGGAAGCTTGCAAAGCTTAAACAAAAGGAGTACTAAGCTTAAACAAGATGCGTACTAAGCTTAAACAGAAAGAGTACTGAGCTTATAAGTGAGGATTACTGAGCCTGATAGTGTGGGGTACTAAGCTTAACTCTGAAGTTGCTTAAAATAGAATCATTGTTTTTTGAAATAGCAATCATTAATTATTGCGATTAAAGCTTAATCATGTTGTCAGTGTACAGTTTGATTAAGCAAACGACTTGAAGGAACGTTTTTCAAAGCATTACATTTTCATGACCCGGTGCCATGCCAGGTAATGACTTTGAGTAAATAGACATTTTTACTTGTTAAGTTATAAAAAACTTTAAAAGTATGAACTGCCTTTCCCACTTTAAGCTGCTTGCAGCCCTGATTGTTTTATCAATCGGATGCCCGTTTAATACTTTTTCGCAAACGTACCTCTTTTTTCAGGACAGTCCTACCCCACTGTATTACGATTTCAGTTGGATGGAAGTTACGTCGCCCAGTGAGCTCCATCGCCTTGGAGCAGAGCTGAGGAAGTTCCCTATTGAAGAAGAAATTGAAGCCACACAGGGTTTAAACAGTCTCAGGTTAACCTGGAAATCAGCCACCGGGGGGGCTTGGATCGCACTTGCTGCCGGACTGGACTGGACTGTGAAGGACCTCACCCAAACGGATTCAATGCTTTTCTACCTGTATTCTATGGAAGGACTGAGCACCCCAAACCTTCCGTTGGTATTTATGGAGGATGTGCACAATAGAAGGACTACCCAACACTCTTTTGCTGCATTTAGCCATGATCTGCTTCCGGGTGTGTGGACCAGAATCGCTATTCCCATGCAATTGTTTTTTGATGCAGGAGATGACGTTGATTTTGCACGCATCAAAACAATAGGGTTTTCACAAGGGGCTGCTGATGGTCAAACACATACCCTGCTGGTAGATGATATGCGTGCTTATACAGGGAGTGGCATCTCTCCACCTGCTTCAGTACCCACAGGAGTCACCTCCACAGGATATGACAGCCATATTGAAGTTCTGTGGCATGCCAATCCTGAAACTGATTTGAATGGATACCAGGTACAACGGGCACTTGGTATCGATAAACCCTTTTCAACTATCGGACTTGTTCAGCCTTCCGATACCGGATACATTGACTGGGTGAGGGATATAAACCCGTTAGGTATGCTGCAATACCGGGTTGCCTCCATCAATGCTACCAACCAGTTGTCGGCTTACTCTGAAATCGCCTCCGCTACAATCCGAAAATTTACAGATGAGGAACTGCTCAACATGGTTCAGCAATACACCTTACGTTATTTTTATGACTTCGCACACCCTGTTTGCGGATTGGCTCGTGAACGCAATACCTCCGGTGATATCGTGACCACCGGTGGCTCAGGCTTCGGAATCATGGCTTTGCTGGTGGGCGTCAACAGAGGTTTTATCACCCGGCAACAAGCAATTCAACGACTCCTTACCATCACTGCTTTCCTGGATACTGCCGACCGTTTCCATGGAGCCTGGCCCCATTGGCTCAACGGTAAAACCGGCAAGGTAGTTCCATTCAGCACCTTTGATGATGGCGGCGACCTGGTTGAAACCGGCTTTCTGGCACAAGGGCTCCTGGCTGCACGGCAGTTTTTCAATGGCGACCATCAACAGGAAATCGAAATAAGAAACCGAATTACTGCATTATACAATTCCATTGAATGGGACTGGTACACACGTTCCGGTTCAGGAGTACTATACTGGCACTGGTCACCGCAATATGGCTGGCAAATGAACATGCCAATCAGAGGCTGGAATGAAGCAGCTATCATTTATATTCTGGCCATTGCTTCCCCTACCCATGGGATAAATCCCTCCCTGTGGAATACGGGATGGGCCGGAGGTTCCGATTACCTCAACGGTGGTACGTTTTATGGTTACCGGCTTGATGTAGGATGGGACTGGGGAGGTCCGTTGTTCTTTGCTCAATATTCCTTTCAGGGATTTGATCCCAGAAACATCAAAGACCAGTACACCAATTACTTCAATTTGAATAAAAACCATACTCTGATCAATAGGGCTTATTGCATCGACAACCCCGGCAATCATCCCGGTTACAGTGAAAACTGCTGGGGACTTACAGCCAGTGATGATCCGTTTGGTTACTATGTTCATGAACCATACGGCTCCCATGAAAACGGCACTATCACCCCCACGGCAGCCCTTTCATCCATGCCTTATACCCCCTCTGAATCTACTCAGGTATTAAAGTTCTTCTATCGCGAACTTGGGAGCAGACTTTGGGGAAGGATGGGGTTTTATGATGCTTTTAACATTCGTGAAGCCTGGGTTGCTGATTCCTACCTGGCCATTGACCAGGGGCCAATCATCAACATGATTGAAAACCATCGCTCCGCTTTACTCTGGAACAACTTCATGCTGAACCCTGAAATAGCCCCTGCATTGGAATCAATGGGCTTTGTCCCTGATCCCTATAGTTTGGAGGAGACAAAACAACATAATCGGTTGCTTGTCAGTCCAAACCCTACCGGTAAGCTTGTCAGAATAAGCTTTATTTCTGCTGCTCATGAAAACGTCAGGGTTGCATTGTATGATTACACCGGCAAGAGGTTACCCGGGTCGTCCGGAGTTCATCGCGCAGCACCGGGACTGAATAATATTGATTTGGATGTTTCGGACTTAGAGGATGGCTTTTATATCGTAAGTCTGACACAAAACCAAAAGATTCCGCTTACGGCTAAATTGATAGTTATCCATTAGTTCCCATTATATACAAAAGATTGAGGCCATGAGAAAACACATTTACATACTATTTTTGTTGATACTAGCTGTTACCGGTGCCCTGGCACAGGAAGTGACAGTTACCGGCACCGTAACGGATGCCGGTGATGGTACTACCATTCCGGGAGTCAATATTCTGGTTAAAGGCACTTACCAGGGCACCATCACTGACATTGATGGCAAATACAGGATTAACGTACCCCGCTCAGGGGCTGTTCTGGTGTACAGCTTTATAGGTTACACATCTCAGGAAATTCCTGTCGGGAATCAAACCGTCATTCATGTAATCCTGGCACAGGAATCTAAACTACTGGATGAAATAGTAGTCATCGGGTACGGTACCGTTCGCAAAAGCGACCTGACCGGTGCAGTAGGTTCCATCAAGTCGGATGACCTGACTAAAATAACGGCCATTAACCCGGTACAGAGCTTACAGGGGCGCATTTCAGGGGTACAGGTCACCAACTCCACCGGCGCTCCCGGCACCTCTCCTATTGTCAGGGTCAGAGGGGTGGGTACCTTCAATGAGTCGTCCCCTATTTATGTGGTCGACGGGGTAATTGTTGATAATATCTCTTTCCTTAATTCGGCCGATATAGCATCTATGGAAGTACTCAAAGATGCATCAGCCACTGCCATTTATGGTTCCAGGGGTGCTAACGGAGTCATTCTGGTTACCACAAAATCAGGTAAGATTGGCGAAGAAAAAACGGTATTCTCCTACAATGGGGAGTTCGGTATTCAAACCCTGGCAAAAAAGATTGACCTGCTAAATGGCCGGGAATATGCCATCATTGCTAACAGGATACGACCCGGCAGCTATAACAACATTGATGCTGTGCCCAATACTGACTGGCAGGATCTGATATTCCGGGATGCCGTGTTAACCAACCATCAGGTCTCTGCCACCGGGTCTACCAAATCAACCCAATACTATATAGGGCTGGGCTATTTCAAACAGGAGGGCATTGTTGAAAAATCAAACTATGAACGGATTACCCTGAAATTCAACAATACCTATAACCTGTCGAAGATCCTTAAATTTGGCAATAATATCACCTTAACTCCATATAAGCAGCGCAATGCCCCTGCAGTAGTGTATAATGTTTACCGGGCATTACCTGTCCTGAATGTCTACCGGGCTGATGGCACTTTTTCAGGGGTACCCGGTGTAGGTAATCCTTTGGCTAACCTTGCTTACTCCAACAGTTACAACAAGGGCGTCAGAGCAGTAGGGAACATCTTTGGTGATATCGCTTTCTCGGAGGCCCTCCACTTACACTCAAGTCTGGGGATAGATGGCGCTTTCAATAAAGACGTCAGCTTTACCCCTGCCTTCCAGGTCCTTTACTATGACGGCTCGCCCAGTATGCAATACAATCTGTTGAGTGATCTGAATAAAGGAAATAATGAGAACATGATGCTGCTCTGGGAGAACACACTACATTATGATATGGAAATTGAAAAACACAATATCAGTGCCTTGGCCGGTTATACGATGCAGGATGTATCTTCTGAAAAATTGAGCCTGGCCGGTGAGGATATCCTCCGCGACACGCAAAACTTTTGGTACATCAACGGAAACTATGTGTATGTAAAGGACAAGATTGACAAGTTAAACGACATCAAGAACGAGGTAGATGCAGGTTTGAATTATTCCATGATTTCCTATCTCTTCAGGATTAACTACACTTATGATAGCCGTTACATCTTTACCGCTACCTATCGCCGCGACGGTTCCTCCAAGTTCGCCAAGGGCAATCGCTATGGCGACTTCCCTTCCTTCGCTTTAGGATGGAACATTGCCAGAGAAGCCTTTATGAAAGATGTAAAATCAATCAATACGCTTAAGTTAAGAACCAGTTGGGGCAAAATAGGCAATGAAAAGATCCCATATTCTAATCGCTTCTCCCTCACCCAAACCTACCTTGCTGTGTTAGGAATAGGTGATATTTCATACCCTGCCCTTACGTATGCCAAAACCGGCAACCCTGATCTTACCTGGGAAACTACCACCCAGTTTGATATCGGACTGGAAGCCTCCACTTTCAACGGCCGACTTACCGGTGAATTCGACTATTACCATCGCAAAACCGCTGACATTCTCATTGATCTCTCCACCCCGGGTCACATGGGCAACGGGCAGGGTCAAAAAGTTACCTATAATGCTGCTGAAGTGCTGAACACAGGATTCGAAGCCAATGTGGGCTGGCGGGATAAAATGGGTGACCTGTCGTACGGGTTTGGCATGATGGGAACCCTTCTGCATAACGAAGTGCTTACCATCGGGGGTAGCAGCGGGGTCGACTCTCTGTTGTATGGCGGTAATTTCGCGGGATTCCTTACCCTAAGCCGCGAAGGACTGCCCATCGGCGAATTTTATGGTTATAAAACCAATGGTATCTTCCAGAATCAGGCAGAGTTGGATGACTACCCACATGATTCACAAGCTGGCATTGGCGACCTGCGCAGGGTTGACGTAAACGGCGACGGAATAATCAACGGTGAGGACAGAACTAACCTCGGATCCTCCATTCCGAAGTTCATCTTTGGATTCCATGGTGAATTAGGGTTCCGCAACTTTGACCTGGCCATACACATCCAGGGACAAACCGGTAACAAGATTTTTAACGCCAAGGAATTCATCAGGCCTGACAGTTACAACTATGAGAAGCATGTGTCGGACGCCTGGAATGGCGAAGGTACCAGCAATGATGAGCCCAGGCCTTCACTCGGCGGTTACAATTATGTGCCTTCCGACAAGTTTATTCAGGATGGATCATTTGTACGATTACGAAGTGTGGTCATAGGTTATACACTCCCTGCCGGGCTTGCCGGAAGGCTTTATACCAAAACCGTCAGGTTCTACATCAAGGGCGATAACATTTACACCCTGACCAAATTCACAGGATATACGCCTGAAGTTGCCAGTGGCAATGTTCTGGAAAATGGCATTGATATGGGTATTTACCCAATAAGTGCAGTGTACTCCATTGGTATTAACTTAACATTCTGACAACATGATACTGTTATATACTTACTCCACACTTATCACTTCAATAGTATTAACTTAACATTCTGGCAATATGAAACCCATTATAAAAATATCCCTGTTTGCAAGTGTCGTGATGACCGCTTTCATCTTCACCGGATGTGAAAAATTCCTTGATAAAGACCCCCAGGGTTCACTCACACAGGAATCCTTTCCTGTATCAGCAAGTGATGCTCAGTTAGCAACCAACGCTGTATATGCACCCTTACGGTTAAACAGCTACCACTCTGGAATCTATCCTTTGATGGATATCATGTCCGACGACGCCCGCAAAGGCAGTAATCCGGATGACCAGGCCTCAACAATAGGACCCTATGACAATTTTACCTTTATCAACACAGGCGATGAGTTGTCCTCCTGGTGGTCCACACTCTACCAAGGAATAAAAATTACGAATGTGGTCCTTGAAAAAGTACCTGCCATCGTGATGGATGAATCACTCAAAGAGCGTTACCTGGGCGAAGCTTATTTCATGCGTGCCTTGTACTATTTTGACCTGGCAAGAGCATGGGGAGGCGTACCGCTGGTTACAGATCTCAACCCTCCGTTAAAAATGGCCCGTGCTACCCGTGATGAAGTTTACGGACTTATAGTACAGGATCTTAAAAATGCTATTGACCGATTGCCTGAATGGACCACTTATCCGGCTGAAGAAACGGGCAGGGCTTCCAAGGGAGCTGCCAAAAGCCTGCTTGCCAAGGTGTACCTGTTCATGGACGACCCCGTGAATGCTGAAATATATGCACTCGAAGTCATCAATTCGGGCAAATACAAGCTGGAAACCGTATTTACCGATGCCTGCGGAATAAATGGCGAACATTCACAAGAGTCTGTATTCGAGATTGGCGCTGTAGGGCAGGAAAATGTATCAGGCAACCAGTATGGCAACGTTCAGGGAGTGCGGGGTACTCCTAACAGGGGCTGGGGCTTTAACCGCCCAACGCCTGACCTCAGGAACTCCTTTGAGGAAGATGACCCCCGCTTAAAAGGCACTATTATTGACCTGGGCGACGTACTCGACGGGATACTGATTGAAGGAGACGGACAAACGCCCGACATTACCACCGACAATGATGGTAACGTTATTGAAACCGAATGCTATAATCGTAAAGTGTGGACTCCCGGCACAGATGTCCCCAGCCAGTTCGGGCATAACAGGCGTATTTTACGCTATGCTGATGTGTTGCTGATGGCGGCTGAAGCCCTCAATGAAAACAATAAACCTTCGGAAGCGTTAATATATTTGAATTTAGTGAGGAAAAGAGCACGTGAAGGAAATGAAGCTATCCTGCCTGATATCACTACGCTCAACAAAACAGAACTTACTAACATTATCAGGGAGGAAAGACGGCATGAATTAGCTCTTGAAGGGCATCGTTTCTTTGACCTTGTCAGGTGGGAAATCGCTGATGATGTACTCTCACCTTTAGGCTTTCAAGCCGGTAAGCATGAACTGTTCCCTATACCCCAGAATGAAATTGACCTTTCGCAGGGGGTACTGGAACAAAACCCTGGCTGGTAGTCAACCCCTAATATAAACCATTATTAACCAACCATAATAAAATGAAAACAAAGAAAAAACAATTACTTAAACTAGCCACTGTGCTTTTTGCATTGTCAATTACTATTGGGATCATTAGCTGTAAAAAGGATGATAATGAAGTAAAAACCATTGCTTTAAGTACTCTGATGGCTGATGATGTTGACCTTAATGGGGCCACTTCACCTAACAATGTTGCCGCTAATGCAGTCATAACGGCCACCTTCACTTCCGATGTTGATGCAGCTACAGCTACTACAGCCAACATCACACTTGTGCGCGGCTATGATAATGCTACCATCCCTTTAACCATCAATACATCAGGGAAAACGGTAACTATCACTCTTTCTGAAAACCTTGCAAGCGGCGCTTTACACACGCTGACCTTGAAAGCAGGGATTAAATCAACTAACGGTGCTGCTTTAACAGATCAAATTGCCCGCACGTTTACCACCGAAGGGTTCTTTGCTCCTGCCGGCATGATGGCTTACTGGAACTTTGAGGACAATGCCGAAGACCAGGTAGGTACTATGGATGCTAATGCTGCCATTGACATCACTTACGCTGCCGGTCGTAAAGCAACCGCCGGTAAGGCAGCTTCCTTCAACGGCACCACCAGTATCATTGAAATACTCAATGGTGACCAACTCATGACCGACGACTTTACCTTCTCTTTTTGGATCAAAGCGACCAATACAGATCACCCGCAGGGACATTTCGTGGTCGGGTTAGGTGCTTTTTATGGCTTCCAGTTTGAAATAGGCGGTGATAATATTAAGTTCCCTACCGCTTACTATTACAGCAATAATACTGATTCCACATTTTCAGAAGACCACTGGTGGAACGGCGATGGCAAAACAAAGGATAACGGTGGCTGGCAGGGTACTACCGTGAATAAGCTGGTAGAGGGCGGCCCTCCGACATTGGTACTGGAAAACTGGGTACAGATTATTTTTAGGTACAATAGTGACACCAAGGTATCCACCTTATTCCTGAACGGTGAAAAAGCTCTCGAACAGGATTTTAACCTATGGAATACCTCTGACAAACAAAAACGCGCTACAGGTTTACATTACAGGGGAGTTGAACCTGATGTATATAATGACCTGGCATTTGGTTTTGTCCAATCACGAAGAGGCACGATGTGGGACAATGAGCCCTGGG
>JBAXYX010000039.1:0-19764 GCA_041670625.1 Lentimicrobiaceae bacterium
AAAACTCTGGAAGCTCAAACAAAGATTGAAGAAGAAAGTATAGAGGTTGAATTATACAAGCTGAATGAACGTATAAACCAGATTTATTTCGGTATCTTACTGCTTAACGGACAGTTGAAACAATCGGCAATCCTTAAAAGTGACATTCAGACAGGACTGACTAAAACAGAAGCAGCATTTGCGAATGGGATTGTGTTGAAAAGCAATGTGGATGCTATAAAAGCTGAATTGTTGAAGACTGATCAGCGCATTACGGAATTACAATCAGCGCGGACTGCTTATCTTAATATGTTGGGCACATTTATTAATCAGTCGCTTAATGAACAGACTGAATTGGAAATGCCTCCTTCGATAAATATATCTGCTGAGATCAAGCGGCCTGAACTTTTGTTATACGATGCCCGGTTGATGAGCACAGCCATTCAATCAAGATCTATTACTTCAAGGAACCTGCCCAGGTTAAGTCTCTTTTTTCAGGGTGGATACGGATTGCCGGCCCTCAATATGCTTAATCCTGATGCTGAAACATATTATATTGCAGGGGTTAGGTTTGCTTATCCATTAACCGGATTCTATAACCTTAACAGGGATAAGTCCATTAATAAACTGGCAAGAGAGAATATTGAGGTTCAGAAGGAAATATTCCTATTCAACACCCATTTGCAGATTACGCAACAATCAGCTGAACTGGTAAAAACAGAACAGCTCATCAAGTATGATGACGAGATAGTTGAACTTCGCGAAAGCATCAAACAGGCTTCATTGGCTCAATTAGAGAATGGAGTTATTACCAGTGCTGATTACCTGCGTGAAGTGAATGCTGCTGATAATGCCCGTCAAATGAAACTCATTCATGAAATTCAATTATTACTGACACAATACAACCATCAGATACTAACAGGGAAATAAATAATTAAATTCAACCTGAAATGAAAAGAACAGCACTTATATTGATGCTTGCCATCAGCATTTTATCATGCAACCGGAGTAATAATGAGTTTGATGCATCAGGTACCTTTGAAGCGGAGGAAACCATCATATCGGCTGAAGCAAGCGGTATCATTTTGCAATTAAATCTTGTAGAAGGTCAGGAACTGAAACAAGGAGAGGTAGTTGGCTATATTGACAGCACTCAATTAGTACTCAAAAGAAAACAACTGGAATCACAGATATCAGCGGTATTGAGCAGGAGCCCGGATACGGAAGCACAGTTAGCAGCCATCAGACAACAGATGAAACAAGCTAAACATGAACAGCAAAGGATTGAGAATCTGGTAAAAGCTGGTGCGGCTACTCAGAAACAGATGGATGATGCCAATGCACAAGTATCCATAATGAAAAGCCAGGAAGATGCATTACAATCCTCATTGCGCATCACTTCATCAAGTATCGGACAAGAAACCAATCCTCTGAAAGTGCAGATTGAGCAATTGAATGACCTGATAGCTAAATCAAGGATATACAATCCTGTAAAAGGAACAGTGCTTACCCAGTACTCGCGAGTGAATGAAATGGCAACAACAGGCAAGCCGCTCTACAAGATAGCCGATCTCTCTAACCTTACGCTCCGGGCTTATATTACCGGTGATCAGTTGCCGGGCATTAAGTTGAATCAGCCTGTTAAGGTAATGGTAGATGACACCAAAGGCGGTTACAAGGAATATAAGGGGGTGATTGACTGGATAAGTAATAAAAGCGAGTTTACACCTAAGACTATACAAACCAAAGATGAACGGGCGAATTTGGTTTATGCAGTAAAAATAAGAGTTCCCAATGACGGATATCTCAAAATTGGTATGTATGGTGAAGTAAATTTTTAATGATGGAAGCCATAAAAATAGATGGAATAAGCAAGTGGTATGGTAAGGAAAAATTGATGGCCGTTGACCACATTTCACTATCAGTGAATAGGGGAGAGGTGTTTGGTATTATTGGCCCCGATGGAGCAGGTAAAACCAGTCTGTTCAGGATGTTGACTACCTTGTTGCTACCTGATGAAGGCTCTGCTAGTATAGACGGAATGGATGTGGTGAAGGACTATAGGAAGATAAGGAAATCCATAGGTTATATGCCCGGTAAGTTTTCACTGTATCAAGACCTTACAGTTGAAGAGAATCTTACCTTTTTTGCGACTGTATTCAACACCACCATTCAGGAGAATTACTACCTGATTAAGGATATTTATATCCAACTGGAACCCTTTAAAGACCGTAGGGCAGGAAAACTATCAGGTGGGATGAAGCAGAAGCTTGCTCTATGCTGTGCGCTGATACATAAACCTTCAGTGCTATTCCTTGATGAGCCTACCACAGGTGTGGATACGGTATCACGAAAAGAATTTTGGGACATGTTGAAGAGACTGAAGGCGCAAGGTATTACGATCCTGGTATCTACACCTTATATGGATGAAGCCTCTTTATGTGACCGTATTGCTTTGATACAACATGGGAAGATATTGGCGGTTGACACTCCTGAGGCAATCAGGCAAGCTTTCCCGTTGGCACTGTATAAAGCGAAAGGTGCCAGTACACCAGGGCTGCTTAATGATTTGCGTGGATATTCAAAAGATGTTTATGCCTACGTGTTTGGTGAGCATGTTCATGTGGTATTTAAAGAAGGTGACATTAATGTAAGTGACCTCAGGACATACCTCGGCGCAAAGAATAACGGGGATTTAATCCTTGAACCGGGCAATCCTACTATTGAAGATTGTTTTATCCACCTGTTAAGAACCTGAATACAAATGCAAGAACAAGTCATTATAACGGAAGGTTTAACAAAGCGATTTGGCGACTTCACGGCGGTGGATAAAATCACCTTCAGTGTGGAGAAGGGAGAGATATTCGGATTCCTGGGCGCTAATGGTGCAGGCAAAACAACTGCCATGCGGATGTTGTGCGGACTATCGAAACCAACTTCAGGCAAAGCGTCTGTAGCGGGGTTTGATGTATACAGGCAGACTGAGAAGATCAAGGAGAACATCGGGTATATGAGCCAGAAGTTTTCATTGTATGACGACCTTACCGTGTTGGAAAATATTAAGTTTTTTGGAGGGATCTATAAACTAACTGATAAGCAGATCAAGATTAAAAGTGAGGAGATGATCAATCGGCTTGGTTTGAAGGATCAGGTAAACAAGTTAGTACGCTCACTGCCGCTTGGATGGAAACAGAAACTTGCTTTTTCAGTGGCGATACTTCATGAACCACAGATTGTGTTCCTTGATGAGCCGACAGGTGGAGTAGACCCGGTGACCCGTCGACAGTTCTGGGATCTTATATACAATGCTGCTGCTAATGGAATTACGGTGTTTTTAACGACTCATTACATGGATGAAGCAGAGTATTGCAACCGATTATCAATTATGGTTGATGGCAGGATAGATGCTTTGGGATCACCGGCAGTTCTGAAGCAACAGTTCAAAGCAGCCGATTTGGACGAAGTGTTTTACAGGCTGGCCCGTGGTGCAAAAAGAAACGAATAGTATAGACGGAACACGAATAAGAAGCTTATGAAACAATTCAGCGCTTTTGTAAAGAAGGAATTTGCACATGTATTGCGCGACAGGAGAACTTTGCTTATTCTAATCGGACTGCCCATCATGCAGATTCTGATTTTTGGTTTCGCTCTATCCAATGAAATTAAGAATACGAATCTGGTAGTAGTTGATAAAGCCAGAGATGCAGCATCGCAGGAACTCATAAACCGCATTGATGCCAGCAGTTATTTTGATGTACGTAATGTAATAATTGAAGAGAAAGATATTGAGAAAGAGTTCAGGAAAGGTAAACTTAAAATAGTGCTGGTAATACCACAACAGTTTAATTTTGACCTTCATCATACAGGTAAAGCTCAGGTTCAACTGATTGCGGATGCATCCGATCCAAACACTGCGAGTTTGCTGATTAATTACCTGTCGGTTATCATATCGGAATATCAGCAAGAAATTTCAAGGATAAATGTATTACCCTATACCATCATTCCACAAACCCGGATGCTTTATAATCCACAATTAAAGAGTGCTCATAACTTTGTACCGGGAGTAATGGCTTTGGTACTGATGCTGGTATGTGTAATGATGACTGCCATCACTATTGTGCGCGAAAAAGAAACGGGTACTATGGAAGTATTACTGGTATCACCCTTTAAACCATGGCTTGTAATGATTGCTAAATCAGTTCCTTACCTGGTTCTTTCATGGGTGAATGTGACTACCATTGTTTTGCTGAGTGTTTTTGTGATGCAATTGCCGGTCAATGGAAGCTTGCTATTACTTTTTGCCGAGAGTACTCTTTTTATCATAACCTGTTTAACCATCGGGATATTTATAAGCATTAAAACAAGTTCACAACAACTGGCTATGCTGATTTCCTTGTTAGGAATGATGTTACCGACTCTGCTGTTTAGCGGTTTTATGTTTCCACTTGAGAACCTGCCTGAAGTATTAAGATGGATAGCTAATGTAATTCCGGCCCGCTATTTTTATGTTATTGTAAAGGCTATCATGATCAAAGGATTGGGTTTTGGGGCCATATACAAGGAAACCCTGGCTTTGGCTGCTATTGCTGTTTTCTTTTTTATTATTAGTGTAAAGAACTTTAAAGTAAGGTTAGCATGAGGACCCTTAAATTTTTATTACAGAAAGAGTTTAAACAGATTTTCAGGGACAAGGCTATCCTTGGCATAATCCTTGCGATGCCGGTAATACAGTTGCTGATACTACCTTTGGCTGCTGATTTTGAAGTAAAGAACGTTAACCTGGCAGTCGTTGATAATGACCATTCAACTTATTCACAGCAGCTTGTTTCGACCGTTATTGCCTCAGGATATTTTAAACTTATCGATTACAATCAGTCGTATAGGCAATCACTGGAACTCATTGAATCAGACAAAGCAGATCTGATACTTGAAATACCGGTAGACTTTGAACGCAACCTGGTTCGTGAAAGTAACCAGCAAGTATTCATTGCAGTAAATGCCATCAATGGCACTAAAGCCAACTTGGGTGCGTCCTATTTGAATAATATCATCAGGAACTATAATCAAACTCTGCGGACCAAACTCATTCAAACAACACTTCCGGGCACGCAGGGAGGGCAAGTTAGTATGCAGGGGATTCAGGGTGGTTCACAAGAAGTACAAGTTGATGCACCGGGAATAACAGTTGGTGCACAAGGAGAGCAAGTTGGCACACAGGGAATAGCAGTTGGCACACAAGGAGAACAAGTTGGTATGCAGGGAATACCAGTTAGCAAACAAGGAGTACAAGTTGACAAAGGGACAAATGCAGGGATCCGGACAGGGACACAGATCAGTTCACAAGATTTGCAAGAGACCACAATGGGAGCTCAGGAGAATACTCAGGGAGCAGTTATTGAAATAACATCCTCCAACTGGTTTAATCCGGGTATGAACTATCAATCATTTATGGTCCCGGGAATTCTGGCTTTTCTGGTTACGATGGTAGTAGGATTCATGTCGGCGCTCAATATTGTTAAGGAGAAAGAAATAGGCACCATTGAACAAATCAATGTAACACCAATTAAAAAGTATCTCTTCATTTTGGGTAAATTGATTCCATTTTGGATAATGGGCAATGTAGTTTTCACACTCGGTTTATTAATTATAAGAGTAATATATGGAATAGTTCCTGAAGGTAGCATATTTGTTCTGTACTGTTTTATATGGGTTTACCTGCTTGCAGTGCTGGGTTTCGGTTTGTTAGTATCTACTTACAGTGAAACACAGCAACAATCCATGTTCATCATGTTTTTCTTTATCATGATATTTATTCTACTGGGCGGATTGTTCACCAGTATTGACAGTATGCCTGGTTGGGCAAAGGTGATAGCTCGTATCAATCCTGTTTCGCATATTGTTGAAGTATTCCGGATGGTCATTCTCAAGGGGAGCAGTCTACGAGATATACTGCCTCATATCGGGATCATATCTGTTCTTGCAGTTATTCTAAATACCTGGGCAGTATTCAATTACAAGAAGACGGTGTAAGGGTCGGTGGTAAGTAGTTTTGCCAAGAGAAATAATTAAAAGCAGCACTTAGATAAAACAAAAAAGCCCCTCATTACTGAAGGGCTTTTTGTGATCTGGCTGGGGCTCGAACCCAGGACCCCATCCTTAAAAGGGATGTGCTCTACCTGCTGAGCTACCAAATCATTTATGAGACTGCAAAAGTACGTTTTTTTACTTTATATCCTAACATTTTAGTAAGAATTTTTACCATTAATATTTAATCAGCATTGCTTCAAATACTTAAACATTGCGATTATTTTGTTGTGGTATGTTTACCATGAACTGCCAGCCATAAACAGGGTGGGAGTGTACTGGTATAAATCACTCTGTGGCGTTCATGTGCTTTTATCAGAATGTAATCACCCGGTTTAAGATATACTTCACCGGTTTCTTCAAACAGCAACTTTGCTTCACCTTCAAGCAAAACCACCCATTCATCCAATGACTGGTCATACCATTCTCCTTCAGGTGTTACTTGTCCGGTGGAAATAATGCGCTCAATTTTAGTTTCCCCATCAGTTAGAGCTTCAACTATTTCTTCGTCACCTTTTATTTCAGGAAAGTCAAATATATTGCTTATTCTGGTCATGCCAATATTCCCTTTCCTTCACGAATAATTATCGGCTCAGCGACTGTGCAATCAACAACTGTAGAAGGTTCATTATCACCATATCCACCATCGATAACAATATCGACAAGCTTACTATACTTCTCGTAAATAAGTTCAGGATCGGTAGTATATTCAATGACCTCATCCTCATCGTGTATAGAGGTTGACATGATAGGATTACCAAGCTCTCTGACTATTTCGATCGGGATAGTGTTATTGGGAATACGAATACCTACAGTTTTCTTTTTGCTTTGGATAAGTTTTGGAACATTACTGCTGGCATTGAGGATAAAAGTAAATGGTCCGGGCAGGTTGTTACGCATAAGCCTGAAAATGTCATTGGCTATAGGTTTGGAGTAGTCTGACAATTGACTGAGGTCATCACAGATAAAAGAAAAATTGGCTTTTTCAGGTTTTATTCCTTTAATCAGTGCGATACGCTCAATAGCTTTTGATTTAAAGATATCACAACCCATACCATATACTGTATCAGTAGGGTAGATGATAATTCCACCATCCATCAGACATTCAACAATCATGCGGATGTGCCGTGGGTTTGGGTTTTCAGGATAAATCTTTAATAACATAGCCTGCTATTTAATAAATAGAACGACGCAATTTACAAGCTTTTGTTCAATAAAAAAAGGGTAAGCTACTTATATCGCACCGCTACAACTATCTACCCTTGCTTCATTCCTGACCTGGGGGAGTTCGATAGGAGCTGGTCGTATAAGACTTACCCACTGCAAAGATACAATAAAAACTGAACGACAAAATAGAAAGTTAATAAAATCAAGTAAATATAAAGTAACGATAAAGAAAAGCTCAGACTTAAGCAGGTATTAAAGGTGTTAGCAGGTGAATCAAGCTATACCTGAATGTAAAATATGCCTGATTGTAGTTTAAAATGAACGTAGATGTAGTATAAGATATACTTAGATGTGGAGATGGGTGGACAGGCCTCTGTCATAAAGTAAAACTCAAAGAACGGTATGGAAAGGAAATGACACACTTAAGTGAACACTCCCTAATATGGAAGAAGGTATACTATGATGTGTAGGAATTTGTACTTAGATATGGAGGGAGATATATTTGGATGTGGAGAAAGGTATGTCAGGCCTCTGTCATAAAGTAAAACTCAAAGAACGGTATGGAAAGGAAATGACCCACTTAAGTGAACACTCCCTAATGTGGAAGAAGGTATACTATGATGTGTAGGAATTTGTACTTAGATATGGAGGGAGATATATTTGGATGTGGAGGAATTAATACTTAAATGTGAAGATATATATATAGATGTGGAGGACTTTATACTTAGATATTGACAGAGTCAAACTTGGATAATAACGTTGATAATTCCGGCTCAAAATCAGAAAATAAAAGCAGAACATTTTGTATGAAATATTTTCAATTTTTCGGTCATTATTGAAAACGTGGCATGATATTTGAACTGTAATAAATAATGTGTATAGATATTTGATAATAGACAAAAATGAATAAACATATGCATTACAATTAATAATTAGTTGATTACCTAATAGATACTAATAGCTTAAAAACATTGAAATGAAGGAAAGAAAATAATTTGCATTTCAACTCGGTATGAATGGACATGACAGTTGATTTGGACTGACTGGGATTATTTTATTTTATGGATCATGTGAAGTGTGGCAGGGCGTTGTAAGTAATATTAGGAAGGTAGTGTATAGTTCTTTGACATCTTGGTTTATACTATCTGCATTGGGAAATGTGAGGTAGCTTAGTTATCGGCAAATAGGACCATTGCAGATAACTAATTAGTTGATTAACAGTGTTGTATTATAAACATATAGCATAGGTTATTGACCTGAAAAGTTAATGCCTGTGTCCGATTATATCATAAGTAACAGAAACCGCCTAATATTGCGGTTTTTGTTACTTTTTAATTAGCCTAAATGATTAAGGAATAGAATAAGTTGAAAATACTGACAAGATGACATAGCTGTAATTTTAGGTTACTAAAAACTCGGGTTTAATGTCATAATGGCATACCATTTGATTGAGTAGAGCAATAAGTCAAGCATTTTGGAGCGATTAAAGCAGGGATAGTGGCATCAACTGACAAGATGGCAGTTAGGCAAACTGAATACTCTGGCAAGCTGAGTATCATAGCAAGTTGCACATTATGACCATTAGGTAACCTGATAATTGAGCATACTTGCATAAGAGAAAACCGCCTTCATCTGTTATAACTTTTTTGAAGAATACCTGTTTTTATTTTCTTATGATACTTATTGTAAAAGATGCTATTAGTTTTACATATTATTCAATACATTTGCACGAATAAAACCTTAATAACCATGGAAAATACCGACGAACCAAAAACGATGGAAACAAATCCGAAAGTATCAGTTTTTAAGAATTCCGTTAAGTATGGATTATACACCGGCATTGCGTACATATTGTTATGCCTTCTATTATGGGCACTTAATGTTCCAAAAATGAGTTGGCTTAATTATTTAACTTTTATTGTATTGATTGTCGGAGTTATCCTGGCAACTATAAATTACCGCAACAAGATCAATGATGGATTTATATCCTATGGAAAAGCGTTGGCAACAGGCGTATATGTATGTGTTATTGCTGGGGTATTGGTAGGCATATACACTTATTTATTTTATAGTTTTATATATCCTGAGGGGATTCAGGAGATGTTAGATTTGGCTGAAGAACAACTGGTAGAGAAGGGATTTTCGGATGATATGATTGATAAGCAACTTAGTATGACCAGAAAATTTTCTTCCATTCCTATAATGTCAATTTCGTCATTCATAGGAACTATAATCTGGGGAACTATATTCTCATTAGTGACTTCAGCGATCCTAAAAAAAAATGACAATAGTTTTGATGCTACATTTCCACAATAATGAGCGAGACAAATAAACAAACAGATATTTCCGTAGTAATTCCTCTTTATAATGAAGAGGAGTCATTGCCTGAATTGTGCGCATGGATTAGCAGGGTTATGGACGACAACGGTTTTTCGTACGAAATCATTTTAGTTGATGACGGAAGCAGTGATGATTCATGGAAAGTTGTAAAGTCGCTTAGAGCCGGTAATGAATTTATCAGAGGCATAAAGTTCAGAAGGAATTATGGCAAATCGGCAGCCCTGAATCAGGGTTTCGCGAAAGTCTGTGGTAATGTAGTTATTACCATGGATGCTGATCTGCAGGATAGTCCTGATGAAATACCTGAATTATACAAGATGATTACCGAAGGAGGTTATGACCTGGTATCAGGATGGAAAAAGAAACGATATGATTCCAGGTTGACCAAGAATATTCCTTCAAAGCTGTATAACTCGGTCACCCGCAGGATGTCAGGAGTAAAGCTACACGATATGAACTGTGGGCTTAAGGCCTATCGTCGCGAAGTGGTAAAAGCAATCGAAGTATATGGAGAAATGCATCGTTATATTCCGGTAATAGCCAAATGGGCAGGATTCAGAAAAATAGGGGAGAAGGTAGTAGTTCATCGCAAACGTCAGTATGGTGAATCAAAGTTTGGATGGGAACGGTTTATAAACGGTTTTCTTGACTTAATCTCTATCATGTTTGTATCTCGATTTGCCAGGAAGCCCATGCACTTCTTTGGCACAATAGGCAGTTTCTTATTCCTGATAGGTTTTATTATAGCAGGCTATTTGGCTTATACCAAAGTATTCATGGCCGGTTATAACATGACCGACAGGCCACTATTCTTTTTAGGATTGCTGTCAATGATACTAGGCACTTTACTATTCATGACAGGTTTTCTTGGAGAAATGATAAGCAGAAGCTCCAGTGACCGTAACCATTACCTGGTGGAGGAAGATATCTGATGAAGAAGAAGGTAGTAATAATTGGTTCAGCATATCCATTGAGGGGTGGGGGAATAACTACATTTAATGAAAGACTGGCAAAAGCATATCAGGATCAGGGCGATGATGTAACCATTTTTACATTCAGTTTACAATATCCTTCGTTCTTATTTCCAGGAACCACACAATACTCTAATGAGGCTCCACCTGAAGGATTGGATATTAAAATAACTATGAATTCTATTAATCCAGTAACATGGTTTAAGACAGCAAAAAAAGTTTCAAAACTGAAACCGGATCTTGTAATTATCCGTTTTTGGTTGCCATTCATGGCACCTTGTTTAGGAACTATTGGAAGGTTAATACGTAGAAGTACTAAAGCAAGAATTATTTCCATTACAGATAATATCATACCTCACGAAAAGAGAATTGGAGACTATTGGCTTGCAAAATACTTTGTGGGTTCAGTAGATGGATTTGTTGCAATGTCAAGGTCGGTATTAAATGACTTAAATGTATTTGATAAGAAGAAGCCAAGAGAGTATTATCCACATCCTTTGTATGATAATTTTGGTGCAATAGTACCAAAAGAAGAAGCTAAAACGAAGTTAAACCTTCAGCAAAACATCAATTATATACTTTTCTTCGGTTTTATCAGAGATTATAAGGGATTGGATATTCTACTTAAAGCACTTAAAAGTGAAAGACTTGGTCAATTCCATATTAAACTATTGGTAGCAGGAGAATTCTATGGAAATGAAGAAAAATATTTAAAAATAATAGATGATTTAAAAATAAATGAAATAATTGAACTAAGAACTTGTTTTATTCCAAATACTGAAGTATATTTGTATTTCTGTGCGAGTGATTTAGTTGTGCAGCCATATAAAAACGCTACACAAAGTGGAGTTACTCAAATTGCTTATCATTTCGGCAAACCAATGATTACAACAAATGTTGGTGGATTGTCAGAAATGATTGCTGATGGGAAAGTTGGTTATGTTGTTGAACCTGAACCTAATGCTATTGAAGATGCAATTTTTAGGTTCTATTCTGAAAGGAGAGAGACAGAATTTGTTAAAAATGTGATAACCGAACGGGAAAGGTTTTCATGGGATGGATTATTGAATAAAATTGAGAGTCTATAGTATTAACCAAATACACACCTCGTTATGAAAATCTGTAAATCCGTTATCCTTTTCCTTTTTATGACTTTATTTTGCAATAACGTCAATTCTCAAACTTTCGAAACTATCACGCTTAGGCCTGGACCAGAAGATGGGTATGATGCTGAAGTGAGAACAGACATGAATCACCCTATAATTTATGAGGATGATTTCATTGCAAACGCATGGACTGTTCAAGGAATGCCATTTATAGAGAGAAGTTTGATTAGGTTTGACTTATCATCAATTCCTAAAGGAGTAGTCATTACAAATGCTCGGTTATCACTATTCTGTAACACAAGTTCTGGCCATCAGCAATTGCATTCAGGTTACAATTCATCCTATTTATTACCTATAACATCAGATTGGAATCAAGACAGCCTTGTGTGGGACAATCAACCGACTACTACTTTAGAAAATGCTGTTTTATTACCTCAGACACAATATCAAACTCAGGACTATCCAAATATTGATGTTACGAGTCAAATTTCTTACTTTTATAATCATCCGGAACTAAACTACGGTTTTATGCTTAAGTTGGTTGAAGAGGTTCAATTAAATGCAATGATTTTCTCTTCAAGTAATCATGTTGACCCCGCTAAAAGACCGCTTCTTGTTATAGAGTATACTGTTTGTGAAATACCAAATCCAGCTTTTAGTTATACTTCTACGGGTAATTTAAATGAAATAAGTTTTATTTCAACTTCTAACAATAATGTTACACATTGGTGGGATTTTGGTAATGGTTTTTATTCAGATATAGCAGATCCATTATTTGTATACCAGGTATCAGGAAAGTACCATGTATGCCATACCGTCATGAATGCATGTGATACTATTATGGAATGTGATACTATCACAGTATGTGAATTATCGGATATTGGTTTTACTTATCAATTAGATGGCAATTTTGCGTCTTTTACACCTGATAGCGTAGGTGGAAATGCTGACTATGTTTGGGACTTTGGCGATGGATTCTACTCTTATTTACAATATCCTATGCATTATTATAATGAATTAGGTAATTATAAGGTTTGTCTGACAGTTTCTAATGAATGTAATAGCGTAAATCAATGTGATTCCGTTTTCTTTATCCCGGATCAATTAGTTAATGGCAATTCTGATGAAATGGTAAGGGTTTATCCAAATCCTACATATGGTGAACTCAATATTGTTGAGGGAGATGTTCATTCCAATTTCAATAGTGTCAGGATTTTGAATATGGATGGCCTTGAAGTTTTAAATAGTAATGACATACAAACTAAAGATGGAAAAAATAATTTTCGTTTTAATCTTTTAGGTCTTCAAAAAGGAGTCTATGTGATTCAAGTAAAAACTGATAAAGGTATTGTTAATACGAAAACGATTCTATTAGGAAATTAAAAGTACGATAGCATAGATGATAATCAGAAGTAAAGCTCCATTGAGAATAGGATTAGCAGGAGGTGGATCAGATGTGTCCCCTTATTCTGACTTGTATGGAGGTGCTATCCTTAATGCTACTATTAGTCTTTATGCATATGCTACCATTGTACCCCGTACTGATGGAAAGATAGTTTTCCATTCTGTTGACAAGGAAGAGTATTATGAGTTTGAGCCTACAAAATATCTTCCGATTAATGGTGAACTGAAACTACACAGGGGAATTTACAATCGAATTGTTAAAGATTATGCAAAGAAACCCCTGTCATTTACCCTGTCGACCAGGGTAGATGCACCGGCAGGTTCAGGATTAGGTACATCATCAACACTGGTAGTTGCTATACTGGGAGCATTTGCTGAGTGGTTGAAATTGCCACTTGGCGATTATGACTTGGCTAAACTTGCTTATGATATTGAACGGGTTGATTTAGGAATGGCAGGAGGGAAGCAGGACCAATATGCTGCAACCTTTGGTGGAGTTAATTTTATGGAGTTTTCGGAAAATGATAAAGTGATAGTCAATCCTTTACGCATTAAAGAAATGTATCTGAACGAACTTGCTCATAATCTAGTGTTGATTTATACACAGACCAGTCGTCTATCATCAAAGATCATTGAAGCTCAGTCCGCCAATGTATTGAGTCAAAATCAGAAGTCAATTGAAGCAATGCATCAACTCAAGAAACAGTCGGTGATGATGAAGGAAGCATTGCTACGAGGTAATCTGGATAAGATTGGTGAAATCCTTGATTTCGGTTGGAAATTCAAAAAGCAAATGGCTGACGAGATATCTAATCCTTTGCTTGATGAGATATACAATACTGCTCGTGCTAATGGGGCAACTGGTGGTAAGATAAGCGGTGCAGGTGGTGGTGGCTTCATGATCTTCTATTGTCCGGGTGACAATCGTTCAAGAGTGATTGAAGCATTAAAGCCTTTTGGTGGAGAGTCTCACAGATATGAGTTTACTGCTCATGGATTGACTACCTGGAGTTTTTAATCCAATGCTTAAACCTTCAAGAGAATTTATCCCGATTAGTAAATTTCTTAACTTCGCACTCTAAATCCTTTTGCAATGCAACAAAAGATTAAAGCAGTGCTTCAATCCTCTATTTCAGTTAAAGGGGAGATACTTGCAAACGATAAGCTGATTGACATCATAAGTCATTGTGCAAATGAAATAACGGAAGCCTTTAAAAGGAATAATAGAGTCTATTTTTGTGGAAACGGTGGGAGTGCGGCTGATGCCCAACATCTTGCAGCAGAGTTCTCGGGCCGTTTCTATTACGATCGTCCCCCTCTTGATTCAGAAGCATTACATGTTAATACCAGTTACCTTACTGCGGTCGGAAATGATTATTCCTTTGATGAAATATATGCCCGTTTGGTGAATGCAAAGGGAATTAAGGGTGATGTGCTGGTAGCGATATCTACCTCAGGCAATTCCAAGAATATCATCAGAGCTATTGAAGAAGCTCATTTGAAAGGTATGATAGTGATAGGCTTTACAGGCGCTACCGGAGGAGCTATGAAGGATATATGTAATTACCTGATAAATGTTCCCTCTACTGACACACCACGCATACAAGAATCGCATATTACTATAGGTCATATACTTTGTGAAATAGTAGAGAGTAACTTATTCCCCCGTTCCTGATGTTTATGCTGTATCCTGATATCATTATTTTAGCTGGTGGTTTGGGAACCCGTTTACGCGGAGTAGTTAGCGATCTTCCAAAAGCTATGGCTCCGGTAATAGGTAAACCTTTTCTAGAATATATTCTTGATTTTATAGCAAAAGCAGGTTTCCAGCGTGTAATCCTTTCTACAGGATACAGGAGCAAATCAATTGAAGACTATTTTCATGACAAATACCGGTCGCTCGAAATAGTTTATTCTGTTGAGAAAGAGCCATTAGGAACAGGTGGAGCTATCAAGTTAGCCTCAAAAAAAGTAACTACCCCTTACTTTATAGTTATGAATGGGGATACCTTATTCCGTATTGATATGCAGCAGTTCTTTACAAAACATGTTGAACAACTGGCTAATATGTCAATTGCACTGCGCCGTGTGGAAGATGCCTCTCGCTATGGACTGGTTGAATGTGATGACCATTGCAATATCATAAGCTTTCACGAAAAATCTTCTGATAGGAATCCCGGACTAATTAACGGAGGTATATACATTATTAAAACCAAGTACTTTAAGAAATTTCCTTTCCCATGTAAGTTCTCACTGGAAAGTGAATGGATGCAGAAAAATGTTGGAAACGATGAAATACAAGGGCAGGTCTTTGATGATTACTTCATAGATATAGGTATCCCTGAAGATTATGAACGCGCACAAACTGAACTTGATGCCTTTAAAGATAGATAAAAGTTGGACATTGTTCCTTGACAGGGATGGTGTTATTAATGAAAGACTGCCAGGTGACTATGTAAAGACTCCTGAACAATTCAGATTTATTAAAGGCAGCCTGGAAGCTATTGCCATATGTTCTAAACTCTTTGGAAGGATAATAGTTGTGAGCAACCAACAAGGTATAGGTAAAGGATTAATGACCTTTGATGAGCTTGAGTTGGTACACCATAAATTTATTGATGAAGTGAATAAAGCAGGAGGTTGTATAGATAAGATTTATATTTCACCTTACTTAGAATCACAGCATCATTTTACACGCAAACCATCTGTTGGTATGGCTTTGATGGCAAAGAGAGATTTCAATGAGATATCTTTCCGCAAAGCTATAATTGCAGGTGATTCAAATAGCGACATGCTATTTGGAAAGCGGATAGGAATGAAAACAGTCTATATAGGATCACACGAAGAGACCCGTCACAGTTTTCATTTAATTGATTTCTGTTATTCCGATTTATTTACCTTTGCTGTTTCACTAACAACAACTCACTGCCTGTGAACCCATATACCATATTGCTTATCTTTCTAAGCTATTCAGCTTTATTATTTATTATCGCTTATTATACCAGCAGGAAGTCAACTAATGAAACTTATTTCAGGGCTAATAAAACTTCTCCTTGGTATGTAGTGGCATACGGTATGATAGGCGCATCAATATCGGGGGTTACCTTTATTTCTATTCCCGGTGAAGTTGGTACATCAGGTTTCTCTTACCTGGTGCTAGTGTTTGGGTACCTTGTTGGTTATGCAGTTATTGCAGAGGTATTGTTACCTGTTTATTATAAAAAGAATCTTACCTCTATCTATACATACTTAAAGGAGCGGTTTGGAGATTCTTCCTATAAGACAGGTGCTTCTTTCTTTTTGCTATCACGAAGTATGGGTTCATCTTTAAGGATTTACCTGGTGGTAAATGTGTTGCAGGTATTTGTATTTGATGCTATGGGTGTACCGTTTGCAGTTAATGTAGCTTTATTCATGGGACTGGTACTGCTTTATACATTTAAAGGAGGTATTAAGACTATTGTTTGGACAGATACTTTACAAACTACCTTTATGTTGGCAGCCGTTGGGATTTTTGTTTATATTATTTCTGATCGTCTGGGACTAAACTTAAAATCTATGTTTAACATGGTGGCTGATAGTGATTTCTCGAACATGATCTATACTGATGTAAATAACAAGAGGTATTTTCTTAAACAGTTTATTAGTGGTATTTTTATAGCAATAGTTATGACAGGTCTAGATCAGAATATGATGCAAAAGAACCTAACCTGCCGTAACCTCAAAGACGCTAAAAAGAATATATACACACTTAGTTATTTAATGGTTCCAGTCAATTTGTTATTCCTGTCTATTGGTGCCCTGCTGTACATATTTGCAAATCAATCAGGCATTGCAATACCACAGCAGACAGATGATTTATTCCCGATTATTGCTTTTCAATACTGCAGCCCTTTTGCAGGTTTTGTATTCTTTTTAGGATTGATAGCTGCCGCTTATCCCAGTGCTGGTGGTGCACTTACATCATTAACGACATCCTTTTGCGTTGATATTCTGGGAATAAAAGAAAATGACAAGTTGACGGAAAAGCAGAAGACAAAAACGCGGATGTCGATTCATATCGCCGTTACTTTTTTCCTCACTTTATTAATTGTGCTTTTTAAAGTAATCAGTGATGAATCCGTCATTTCCAAGCTTTTTACTATAGCAGGTTATACTTATGGACCACTGCTTGGCCTGTTTGCATTTGGATTATTCACAAAACTACCTGTCAGAGATAAATGGGTGCCTGTTATTGCAATTCTGTCGCCAATGGTCTGCTATTTGTTAAGCGTTAATTCTGAACATCTGTTTAATGGTTACAAATTTGGTTTTGAGCTATTGATTTACAACGGATTGATTACTTTTATCGGATTGTGGATACTTTCAATGGGACAGAAAAAGAAGATGCAATTGAAGGTTAAAGAAGTACAACTAAAAGAAGAAGTAGAAGAAGTTTTTTCATGAAACAAATGTGAGGTGAATATATCGGTGTAATGGGTTCCTCGTCAATTTAGGTGAAAGAATAAGCTTTAGAATTTTTTATACATATACTTTCACAAATAAACATCAATCATACATAAACATAATTAAACTAAAATACAATTAGCAAGTAAGGCAGATTATTAGTACCTTTAAAGCTCTAACAATCAAAGTTCTAACAATCATGCTTATGCTTACTAAGAACTGTAAAGATTCTGAATTATTTTTATTCCTGCTATTTGTTGACCACATTCGATTATTCGGCTCTTCTGATAAAAAAGGAGAAAAATGTCAAACATTTATTCTCTACCAGAATTAACGTTTAAAATAGCTCACATTACTGAAGAACAAATGGTAATTTCTGCTCACTCAACGTTAAGTATGCCAGATTCAACAGCTGCAACAAGAAAAGCACAAGTGTTCACAGCTCATATATAAGAAAATTAGGTAATTTGCCAGCTTCAACATACAGGGTATCAATAAATTTAGCATTAAGGAAGTTTTTCTGTAAAAATCCAAAGTGCCTGAGGAAGATATTTTCAGAACAGCCAGGTTCCGAGATTAGTGCATATTCCAGAATGACTAACAGGACCAGACAAAAGTTGCAAAATATTCTTATTGAAGTTTCTGCCAGGAAAGGATCTTATATTGCCGGTCAGATTAACTTGCCAATAAGTAGTTCAATAGCCCTGAGGTTAGTCAACCGAATGCCTATACCGTCTTTTTATCAAGTTAAAGTATTAGGCATGGATGATTGGGCCAATAGAAAAGGATTGACATACTGGACGATCCTTGTTGACGATGAAAAGCGAAGAGTTTTTGATATTTTGCCGGGAAGAGATGTCGCCTCATTGAAAGAATGGCTTAAAGGGCATCCTGAGGTTAAAGAAGTTACCAGAGATCGGGCAAGTTCATTTTCGAAAGCAGTTGCAGAAATTTTACCGGATACCATTCAAATAGCGGATAGATTTCACTTATTGAAGAATCTTTCAGATTGTGTATATGATGTGCTAAGGTTAGAATATAGAAGTCTTGACATTGCTAAAAGCTTTAGAATTTCAAGAAACACTGTGCGTTGCTATTCAAAGATGGATACCTATATTAGCAAAATAACTCCGGTCAAGAATAATTGCATTCAGTATCAGCACTATATTGAAAGTGAACTTGCAAATGGGAAGACTATAAAAGCGCTTTTTGACATTGTTAATAATTCCGGATATATTGGTTTGCTAACCTGTTTCTATGAATTCTTTAGGAATTACTCCACTATAAGAGTAACAAAAGGCGAAACGCTCTCGGTGATCAAGTATCGTATGATATCTCCTCGAAAAATATCAGATATCTGAGTTTTGCAGATCTTTCGGACATTAAAGATAGCTATGATAGGAAGTTGATGGCAGAGCTCATCAGTAAAAACGATATACTGGCTCAACTTTGTAACCAGATTTTAACATTTAGAAGTTTGTTCATCAGTAAAGACATTTCTATGCTAAATAATTGGATGAAAGACACTTTAGCATTAGGAAAATCACAACTCAATACTTTGTCAGAGGGTTAAAAATTGATATTGATGCTGTTAAAAACGCAATATTATCAAAATGGAGCAATGGACAGGTGGAAGGACAAGTCAACAGGTTAAAGAGTATTAAAAGACAAATTTATAGGAGAACCGGATTTGAACTTTTAAGGAAAAAAGTTGTACTCTGCAGTGCAGGATGATTCACCTAAATTGACGAAGAACCCACTTACGCGTACCAATCCGTCTCCCATTGGGACAATGAGAAAAAGACAGTCGCGCTGTACCGGAACATTGCTCGGAAGAACCGAAAGGAGATCACCTCAACGGATGGCAGGGGCGTAGGGACAAACAAGCACAGGAGACGGCCATCACGAAATCAGATGCTTCATCGTCCAATGGTTTTGCCCGCCGCTGTTTCGTTTTGAAAGGTGGGGTAGTCTCCATCGACATCCTTTCGGCAGGAACATCGCATCCCGGCGCAGCAGCGAGCTATTTGCATCCATCACAGAAGAGCGGAAGAACGCATTTTTTCATCTCCAGTCCAAAAGCCGCACAGACAATGAATACCGGGCTTATGACACCACCTCCATATCCAGTGCTTCCGAGCTGCTCAGACAGGTGCAGTACGGCAAGAACAAGAAAGATGTATTGACAGACAAGAAACGTTGTTATCTGCACCTATACTACAACATAGAACAGGCGGCCGAAGAGGAAGTCGCATTTGACAGGCATC